>DATDJA010000110.1:0-3743 GCA_036520795.1 Candidatus Limnocylindrales bacterium | reverse complement strand
GGCGATCTTCGTCCGGCCGACCGACACGCCGCTCCGGAACGCTGCCAACTGGCTGCTGCCGAGCGCGTACATGCTGAGGCCCAGCATCGACCGCCGGAGCGGGATCCAGATCACGACGACGATGGCGACGAGCACGAGGAGCGCCCGCGGCACCCACGGACTGCCGAGGGAGCCGTTCACGAGGCCCTTGACCCACTCCGCCGCGCCGCCGCCGGGCGAATCGAGCACGAGCAGCGTCGCCCCGGCCCAGACGAACGCCATCGCGAGCGTGACCACGATGTCGGGGACGCGGGTGACGACGATCAACGAGCCGTTGATCGCTCCCACGGCCAGGCCGAGCAGCAAGATCGCCAGCACCACCAGGACCGCGAAGCCCTCGCCCTGGCCTTCCATCAGCACGGCCGCGGTGACGCTGGTGAGCGCCATCATCGACGCGACCGAGAGATCGATACCACCCGAGATCACGACGATCGCCTGGGCGATCGCGGCCAGCGCGACCGGCAGCATGCCGATGGCCAGGCCCTGAATCTGCGGTGCACCGTAGTTCGGCTGGATGAGCTTGGTGAACACGAGCATGCCGATCAGGACCGCGATCAGCCCGAGGGTCCACGCGTTGCGGCGCGCCCATGCAGCGATGAGCTCCCCAGGGGCGGGGCGGGTCTCGGGGACGATGCCCGCGGCCGCGCTCACGACACCACCTCACTCGGCTGGGCCGGCGCATCACCCGCGCTGTCCGCGGCGAGCTCCGACGCCGCGACCTCCTCGGGCATCGTCGCATCCGGCGGCAGGTCATACGCCGCACGCAGCAGGGCCGTCTCGTCCGCGTCCGCGACGTCGATCTCGGCGACGACGCGACCGCCGAAGATGACGATGGTCCGATCGCAGACGAGTTGCACCTCCTTGAGCTCCGAGGTGTAGAACAGCACCGCGGCGCCCGCGCCGGCGAGCTCGCGCATCAGCTCGTAGATCTGGCGCTTGGTCCCGATGTCGATGCCGCGGGTCGGGTCGAAGCACAGCAGGGTCCGCACGCCACCGGCCACCCAGCGCGCGATCGTGACCTTCTGCTGGTTGCCACCCGACAGCCGCCGGACCTCGGACTGTGCGCGGGTGTCGATCTCCAGGGTCTCGACCGCTTGCGAGACGCGCTTGCCCTCGGCGCGTGCGTCGATGGGGCCCCAGCCGCGGAGCGGCGCGGTGAACGGGAGGGCGATGTTCTCGCGCACGGAGCGCTGCATCAGCAGGGCCTCCGCCCGGTCTGCGGGCACGAAGACGAGGCCGGCGCGGATGGCGTCCGCCGGATGCCGGAACGAGACGGCCACGTCGTCGACCGACAGCTGCCCACTTCGCGGTCGCTCGGAGCCGGCGAGGATGTCGAACAGCTCGTCCTGGCCCTGGCCCTCGAGTGCGACGACCCCGAGCACCTCGCCCGGGTACAGGTCGAACGAGACGTCGGTGAGCTTGGTCCCGAGCGCGAGGCCCTTCGCGCGGATGCGCGGCGTGCCGGCCCGCGTCGAGGCCGCACCGGCCGCCGCGGGCGTCCGCTCAGCCTGCTCGCGCACGATGTCGCCGAGCATCAGCTTGACGATCCGCTCCTCGGAGCCCTCCTCTACGTCGACGACGCCGACGGTCTCGCCCTCGCGCAGCACGGTGGCCCGGTCGCAGACGGCGGCAATCTCGATCATCCGGTGCGAGATGAAGATCACCGACTGGTTTGACCCCCGCCGCCGGCCGACGACCTCGAGCACCTTCTCGGTGAGGTCCGCCGGCAGCGCCGCGGTCATCTCGTCGAGCATGAGGACGTCGGGCTCGATCGCCAGGGCGCGCGCGAGGTCAATGACTCGCAGCGTTGCGAGCGGCAGGTTCCGTGCGGTTGCCCGCAGGTCCAGGGTGGGGATGCCCAGCTCGGCCAGCCAATGGCGGCACGGCTCCACGGGGGTGCGCGTCAGGCGCAAGTTGGACGCGATGTCCAGGTCAGGAACGAGCGACGGCTCCTGGTACACGGAGACGATGCCGACCTGCCTCGCCTCTCGCGGCGAGCGCGCGGCATAGGGCTTGCCGCGGACGACGATCGTGCCGGCGTCGGGCCGCACGGCACCGGTCAGGATCTTGACCAGCGTGCTCTTGCCCGCGCCGTTGGCGCCCATCAGTGCGTGCACCTCGCCCGGCCGAACGGCAAGCGAGGCGGCGCGCAATGCGGCAACCGCCCCGTAATGCTTCGCGACCCCGCTCACATCGAGCAGGAGGTCGCTGGTGGTCTCGGTCATCGGACCCCTAGGGTTGAAGCCGGGGCTGCCGGCGATACCGGCAGCCCCGCTTGGTCGCGATATGGCTAGACGGTTACTCGCCGGGGCCCTTGCACGCCTTGACGGCGGCCGGGTCGTAGGTCGTCCAGTCCTTGACGGTCAGGCCGAGGGGCCAGATCGCCGGCAGGGACGGGTCGGCCGCTGCGGTCAGCTTGGCCTTGCCTTCAGGGGTCACGTTCTCCCACAGGTCGGGCGTGACGTGGACGTTGTGATCGGCAGGTGCCGTGCCCTTCAGGATCTGATCGCCGAGCACCACGCCCGCCCCGCCGACGGCGGCCGGATTGGTGACAGCGGCGCCCTCGAGGCCTTCGACCTCGAGAAGCTGCTTGACGAAGCCTGCGTTGTCGGCGCCGACGACCGGCACGACGTGGTCAGCCTCGACGAGCGCGTCAACGATCACGTTGTCGATGCCCGACGTCCAGACGCCGTCGAACGGCGTGCCGGCCGCGAGGATCTCGTTGATCTGGTCGGTGCCCTTCTTCTGGTCCCACTCGGTGGAGGTTTCCTTGGCGACGGTGATGCCGGGGTACTCGGCCAGGGCCTTCTTGAAGCCCGTGTCGCGGTCGGTGTCGGCCTGGTGGCCCGGAATGCCGCGCATGTAGACGACAGCGCCCTTGCCGCCGAGGTGCTCGAACAGCCACTTGGCGCCGAGGTACGCGTACTCCTCCTGGTCGTTGGACAGGTTGTACGCCCCGGGGGCGGTGACCGGCGCGTCGATCGCCACGACGGCGATCCCGGCGTCGATCGCCTCCTTGATCGCGGGGTTGAGCGCGTCCGGGCTGGACGGGTTGATCAGCAGGGTCTTGACGCCCTTCGCGATCAGGTTGCGGATCTGGGTGAGCTGGCCGGCCGCGTCGGTCTTCTCCGACTCGACCGAGACGCTGGTGACGTTGCCCTGCTTGACCGCCTGGGCCTTCGCCGAGCAGATCATCGCCTCGCGCCAGCCGTTGCCGACGGCGCCCGGGTTCGACAGCCCGACCGTGTACGCGGCCGGAGCACCCCCCGAGGGGGCCGCAGAGGCGCCGCCTCCGCTCGAGCAAGCGCCCACGACGAACACGGTCGCGGCAAGCGCGACCGCGACGCGGGCAATTCCGTTTCGCTTCATGTATGCAACTCCTCCATCGTGCGGTCGCGCAACCCTCTGTGGGGCACCGACCGCCTCGTTCGCGCAGTCTCGCCGATTGATCGTCGTTCCGTCATCCACCTCCTCGCTGGTCGATCGCACGGGCGAGACGCCGCGCATGCTCTCGATAGGCTTCATCGAACAGGGCCCTCGACCGCTCGGCACCCACGACGCTTGCGCGCGTGATCACCGGGGGCATCGCCCCTCGCTCCACGAGGAGCTCGGCGGTCCGGACCTTGATGGCATTGACGATGGCCACGTTGCCGACCGTGGACGCCGGGCCGACCGGCGTGTCGAGGCCCGCGATCGTCACCGTC
>DATDJA010000109.1:0-2651 GCA_036520795.1 Candidatus Limnocylindrales bacterium | reverse complement strand
GACCGCGGGCGACTCGGCCGATGCGGCGGCGTGGAAGGCCAAGGCGATGGACGCCCTCGGGGCCGTCGCGGACCCAGAGGACCGGATGGTCATCGAACAGGATCTCGCGACCCTGCCCTGACCCTTCGCAGGGCTGCCGCGACGGCCGTCGCCTGGTCCGCCGGCGGCCTCGTCCGTCAGAGCGTCCGGACGACGCCAGCCCCGCCGTCGATCTCGATCTCGCGCCCGTCGATGATGCGCTCGGTCGCATCCGTGACGCCGACGACGGCCGGCAACCCGAATTCCCGCGCGACGACCGCGGCGTGGGAGATGACGCCGCCGGTATTGGTGACCAGACCGGCGGCGATCGCGAAGACCGGGACCCAGGACGGGTTCGACGACGGGCAGACGATGATGTCGCCTGGCTGGATCCGGCCGAAGTCGGCGGGCGACAGGGCGACGCGCGCGGGACCGCGCACGATGCCGGCCGAGGCGCCGGTGCCGCGGAGCTCGTCGGCGAGGTCCGACTCGATCCTCGCTCCTTCGAACCGGTCTACGGTCGTCGTTGCTTCAAGAGGCTTGCCGACCACGGCCGGTGGACGGATCGCCCGCTGCCGCGCGAAGGCGGCCCTGCGCTCCGCGACCAGGGCCTTGAGATCGCTCGGTGTCGCAAGCGCGGCGGCGATGTCCTGGTGCTCGAGGAAGAACACGTCGTCGGGCGCCTCGATGGTCCCCTCTGTGGCGAGCCGTCGGCCGACTCGCGTCGCGAGCCGACGGAGGCGCGACTGGGCCATCCGGTCGATCCAGTAGTTGTGACCCTCCGTCAGCGGACCGA
The DNA here is from genome assembly GCA_036520795.1 of Candidatus Limnocylindrales bacterium. GTDB lineage: Bacteria > Chloroflexota > Limnocylindria > Limnocylindrales > CSP1-4 > CAIXZV01. The sequence continues at coordinate 1,837 of DATDJA010000109.1, read as the reverse complement.
TGTCCCGGGCGAGGGCCAGGAGCCGCTCGAACGCCGCGATCTCGTCCGGCTGACCCGCGAGCCGCTCACGGACGCTGTCCGCGAGGGCGTCGGCCTCGGCCCGCAGCCGTTCGCGCCGACGGGTCGCCGACACTGCCGGCCGGCCGATGCGCTTGGCGAGCTCGTCGAGGTAGGCGCCGGGCTCCTCGACCCACGACGCGAGCAGGAAGTCGTCGTTCGCCTGGCCCAGGTGGCCGTGCTCCGCGAGGAACGCGTCGAGCTGCGCCACGAAGTCCGGGCCGCCTTCGACCGCCAGCAGGTCCTCGCGCGTGGCGCCGCCGGTGCGCAGGGCCGCGGCGACGGCCGGGGTCGCGCTGGCCGTGGCGGCCAGCGCCTCCGACCCGAGCTCGACCGCGAACAGGTCGTCGCCGTAGCCCTGGACGAGGGTCATGGCCTCATGGCTCGGAACGCCCGGGGTCGTCTTATCGTAGAGGTCCGCCAGGTCCTCGACGGCCTGGTACGGGCACATGATCGCGACGAAGTGGATCGCCCAGGCCTTGTGGCCGGCCTCCCAGGCATCGGTCCACGCGGCGGCGAGCGACTCGCTGGAGAGCGCATCAACGTCGACCGCGGCGATCCGCGCATACAGGTCGCGCAGCTCGGGCAGCGCCTCATCGCGCCACCACGCGCCCGTGCCATCGAGCCGGTCCTGCCACACCTGCTGCCACCGCGCCGAGACAGCCTCGAACTCCTCGGGCGTCCCGTCGAACTGCAGCGCGAAGTAGGGGTAACCGTTCCAGATTGCGATCCGCCAGCGCTGGGGGAAGCTGCCGTACCACTCGTACCGATCATTCATGCCCGACCCGATCAGCCGCACGTACTCCGCCGCCAGCGGCGTGACCGCGAACGGCCAGTGCATGTCGTCGAGCTCCCAGGTCAGCGCCTCGTCGCCCGGCCGCTCGAACGCGACCGGGAACTCGGGGCCGACCTCGACGGGGCGGCGGATCGCGGGTCCGGTGACGGTCATCGGGAACCTCAGCTCGTGGTGATCGGTCGCGCCTGGAGCAGGAACCACTGGCCCCCGGTGATGGCGGCCTCGATGTCGACGGCGGCCCCGAACCCGCGCTCGACGCCGAGGGCGAGGCTCGCGAGCTCGTCGAGGACGTCGCCATCGAGGGCCGGGCCGTCCGTCCCGTCGGGGACGTCGACGACTCCGCCGTTCGCATCGGCGACGAGACGGCTGCCGGCGACGCCCGGGGAGTAGTCGAGGACCTCGCGGGTCGCGCGGTCGAGGACGATCGTCTCGGGGGTCGTCGTGCCGGCGACCATGGCCTCGCCCAGGCCGCGGACCGCGGTGATCACGAGATCGTCGGTGTGGGTCACTGGATTGCGCGTGAACACGACCGCCGAGGCGTCCGCCGGGACCAGGGACTGGACGACCACGGCCATCCCGCCGCCGTCGAGCGTGAGGCCCTTGCGCAGTCGATAGGCGACGGCGGGCGCGCTCCACAGGGATGCCCAGCATCGGCGCACGGCCGCCGCGACTCCTTCGGGCCGGACCCCGAGCTCGGTCTCGTGGAGGCCGGCGTACGAGGCCGCCGAGCCGTCCTCGCCGATGCCCGACGAGCGGACGGCGAACAGGGGGTTGGTGACGCCCAGTCCCTCGAGCTCCCGGATCAGCCGCGAGACGGCCTCGTCCAGCTCGGCCGCGAGCCCGGGCTCGATCGGTGCCCGCTCCATGGCCTCGGTGATCCGGCGGCGGGCGGCCTCGTCGGGCAGCGCGGCCAACACTTCGCGTGCCCGCTCGATCGCTTCGAGCTGGACGTCGAACGCCGCCGTCGTCAGGCAGAACCCGGGC
>DATDJA010000108.1:0-2663 GCA_036520795.1 Candidatus Limnocylindrales bacterium | reverse complement strand
CAACTCGAAGGACGGACCGCGATGACCGACCCGCTGAGCCTGACCGAAGCCAAGCGCCTCGCCGGCACGGCCGACACGATCCTGCTGCGCGCCACGCGGACGGCCGACCTCGAGACGCCGATCGGCGCGTTCCTGCGGCTCGACGACGGCACGACCCCGGCCTACCTGCTCGAGTCGGTCGAGGGCGGGGAGCGGCTCGGGCGGTACAGCTTCCTGGGTGTCGGCCCGCGCCGGCTGCTCGAGGTGGGTGACGGCGTTGCCCGCACCACGACTCGACCCGTAAGCGTGGACAGCTACTCGCCGGACCTGCCGGTTACCGAGACCCAGGTCCCGGACCCTCTGGCCGCGCTGCGCGCGTTCGTCCCGCGCCGGCGCGTGCTCCCGACCGAGGGCATGCCCAGGTTCACCGGCGGCGCCGTCGGGGCCCTCTCGTACGACGCCGTCACCGCGTTCGAGCCGTCCGTCCCACGCCCGGAGAAGGACCCGGTCGGCGTGCCACTGGCGGCGTTCATCGAGACCGACCTCGTCCTGGTCTTCGACCACCTCAGCCACCAGCTCTCGGCGATCGCGTCGCTCCACACCGACGCGCCGGACTTCGAAGGCCGCTACCGGATCGCCGAGCGGGCCATCTTCGAGGCGCTGGAGCGGACCGCCCGCCCCAGCCAGGCGGAGATGACCGCCGCCTTCGGGCGGTCGAGCGAGACCGACGGCGCTGCGGCGCCAAGCCCCTTCCGCCAGGTGGACACCTCGCTCGGGCGGGACGCCTACATCCAGGCCGTGGAACACGCGAAGGACGCGATCGCCGCCGGGGAGGCGATCCAGGTCGTCCTCGCGCGCCGCCAGTCGTTCGACCTCCCCAACGCCGCGGACGGCAATCCGATCGACGGCATCGGCCTGTATCGGGCCCTGCGCCGCGTCAACCCGTCGCCCTACCTGTTCTTCACCCGGACGCCCTCGTTCGAGGTCGTCGGCGCCAGCCCGGAGCTCCTGCTCCAGGTCGTCGGCGACCGGATGACGACCCACCCCATCGCCGGCACGCGGCCGCGCGGCGCGACGCCCGCCGACGACGACCGCATGGCCGACGAGCTGCGCGGCGACCCCAAGGAGCGCGCCGAGCACGTGATGCTCGTGGACCTCGGGCGCAACGACCTCGGGCGGGTCGCGCGGCCCGGCACCGTGACCACCAGCCAGTACATGGAGGTCGAACGCTACAGCCACGTCCTGCACCTGGTGAGCCACGTGGAGGCCAAGCTGCGGCCGGACCTCGATACGCTCGACGCGCTGCGCGCCGTGTTCCCGGCGGGGACCCTCACCGGGGCGCCGAAGGTGCGCGCGATGCAGCTGATCGCCGCGGCCGAGGGCGAGCGGCGCGGCCTGTATGGTGGGGCGGTGGGCTATCTCGGCTACGACGGCAACCTGGACACCGCGATCACGATCCGGAGCGCCGTCCTGAAGGGCGGCCAGGCGCACGTCCATACGGGGGCCGGGATCGTCGCCAAGTCCGTGCCCGAGTCCGAGTTCGAGGAGACCGAGCACAAGGCCGCGGCGCTCAAGCGGGCGATCGAGCTGGCGGCGGCGACGGGCGCCCCGGCGTCACCCGCACCCGCACCCGGCGAGCCGGAGGGGGCCGCTCGATGATCCTGATGATCGACAACTACGACTCGTTCACGTTCAACCTCGTCCAGGCGCTCGAGGCGGCCGGGGCCGAGGTGCTGGTCGTGCGCAACGACGCCATGACGCGGGCCGACGTCGAGGCGCTGGCCGACGATCCGGCGGCGGGCCTGCACGGGATCATCATCTCGCCCGGACCCGGCGATCCGGGCACGGCCGGCGTGTCGGTCGCGGTGATCGAGGTCGCCGCCGAGCGGCGGATCCCGCTCCTCGGCGTGTGCCTCGGCATGCAGTCAATGGCCGCGGCCTACGGCGCCTCGATCGTCCGGGCACCGACCCTGGTCCACGGCGAGGCGTCGGAGATCGAGCACGACGGCGAGGGACTGCTCGCCGGGATGCCCGAGGACTTCCCGGCGGCGCGCTATCACTCGCTGTGCGTCGACCCGGCGACGCTCCCGGCGGACCTCTACGTCACCGCGACCAGCCCGGAGGACGGGGTGGTCATGGGGCTGCGCCACCGGACGCTCCCGCTCGAGGGCGTCCAGTTCCACCCGGAGTCCGTCCTCACGCCCGACGGGCCGCACCTGCTGGCCAACTTCCTGCGCCTGGCCGGTGAGGGCGACGGGTCGCGGCTGGACGCCGTGTCGGGATCGTTCGCGACGCGCGGCATGGCCTCGCCGGAGCCCGAGTCGCCGGGCGATCCGGTGGCGGCCGGACGATGAGCGAGCAGGTCCGTGCCGCGCTGGCGGCCATCGTCGACGGCCGGACGCTGTCGATGGACGAGGCGCGCCTGGCGATGGGCGAGGTGATGGACGGCGAGGCGACGCCGTCGCAGCTGGCGGCGCTGCTGATGGGACTCCGGATGCGCGGCGAGACCGTCGACGAGTTGGCGGGCTTCGCGACGGCGATGCGGGAGCGCGTCGTGCGGGTCGAGGCGCCCGAGGGGGCGATCGACGTGGTCGGCACCGGCGGCGACGGCTCGGGCACGTTCAACATCTCGACGACGTCGGCGCTCGTGGTCGCGGCGTGCGGCGTCCCGGTGGCCAAGCATG
>DATDJA010000107.1:0-5288 GCA_036520795.1 Candidatus Limnocylindrales bacterium | reverse complement strand
CGATCACGCGCCGGATCTCGAACAGGACGGCCTCGGCCGCCGTTCGGGGATCGCCGGTCGGAGCGGCGGGGAGCGACGGTCGGGCGTCGCGAACGGGTTCGATCATCGGGAGCCTCCGGTACCCGCCTGGGCGGGCGTGGTTTTCGGTTACGCCGGTGGCGTGCACTCCTCAACGCTCCGCCACCGGCTGCCCCGATGCTTCGGCCGGTTCATGAGAGTTCGCTGACAAGCGCGCACTCGTGACGAGACCTGCGCCTCGTCTCAACCTGTCCTGAACCTCGAGTTCGAGGCGACCGCTCGGCCCTCGTTGGCGCGGATACCGCGGGGGGCGGTGCGAGGCGCCGATTCCGGTTCATCTACCGCCCGGGGCGGTAGATGGGAGACGCCCTGAGCGTGGGACTGACCCGAGCCACTGCCGCGCACCGCCCCGGGCGGTATCTGGACCCCGCGCCCGGGATTGGACCCCGATAATCGAGCGATGACGATGCCGCCGGCGTGGGACGTCGAGGGCCCGGTTCAGGCCGAGGTGTTCGTCGTGTGGCTGAACGACGACGTGCTCGAGCTCACCGGTCCGGACGGTCCTGTGCCCTGGATGCTCGAGCTCGGCGCGACCGAGCATCCCGTGGAGGTGGTCGACCGGATCGTGCGCGACGTCGTCGGCGACCCGCTGCTGGTGCACTCGACGTCGTGGCGGCGAGAACGGGACGCCGTGATCCTGAGCTTCGTGGTCGTGATCGACGAGGGCCTGGTCGCCGACATGGACAGCCGGCCGGTGGCGCGCACGGACCTCGCGCGCTCCGAGGCCACGGTCGCGCCGCGGGACATCGCCACGGACCAGGTCGTCGAGCATGCCTTGCGCCACCTGGCCTGGCTGGCGGAGGATGACCCCGTCGTCCGCGAGGAGCTGTCGCCGGCCTGGCACGCCGCCCTCGCGACGTACGTCCCGGAGCCGTTCCGGAACCTGGGCTAGGAGGATCGCCATGAGCGAGCAACGGCTCCGTTCCAGCTGCGCATGCGGCTGGGAGGTCACCGGCACGGCCGACGAGGTCGTGGCGGCCACGATCGAGCACGGCGGCAAGGTGCACAACATGGAGGCGACGCGGGACCAGGTCCTGGCGCGCGCCGAGGTCGTCGACGACGGGTCCTCGCAGGCCGGCAGCGCCGCGTGACCGACGACCGGCCGCGAATCGTCGCGCTGGTGCCGGGCTACGAGGAAGGCCCGCGGATCGCCGCGGTCGTCGAGGCAACACGACGCCATCTGCCGGTGATCGTGGTCGACGACGGCTCGACCGACGACACGGCCGCGAACGCCGAGGCGGCCGGTGCCGAGGTCATCCGCCAGGTCCCGAACCAGGGCAAGGGCGCGGCGCTCCGGGCCGGATTCGCCCGCGCGCTGCACGAGGGCTGCGTCGCCGTGCTGACCCTCGACGCGGACGGGCAGCACGACCCCGACGAGATCCCGCGCTTCGTCGCGGCCTACACGGCGCCCGGCGCGACCGGCCCTCGCCCGGAGCTGATCATCGGCAGCCGCGACTTCGCGCACATGCCGCCGGTCCGCCGCCTGTCCAACACGATCGGGACGGCCGCGTTCTCGTGGGCCGTCGGTCAGCACGTTCCCGACAACCAGTCGGGCTATCGACTCCTCGGACGCCGGCTGATCATGGCGATGCTCGACAGCCGCGAGACGGGCTTCGAGTTCGAGGTCGAGATGATCGCCGTGTGCATCCGCAACGGCTGGACGATGGAGTGGGTCCCGATCTCGACCATCTATGCCGGCGAGCCCAGCCCCATCCGGCCGGTGGCCCACCTGCGCCACTTCATCCGCGCGACGCGTGCCGCCCGGCGGCTCGTCCGCGAGGGCGCGTAGACCCGCCGGACCAGGGTTCCCCCGGCGCTACCAGCTGCCGGGGTGGTCGTCGGACCTCCGCAGCTCGGGCCGCGGAGCGTGGGCCATGTACTCGAGCAGCTCGTCCAGGCGCGCTGTGGCGAGCGCGACGTGGCTGTCGGCCGCGCCGTAGTACATCGAGAGGATCCCCGTCTCGGCATCGTGCACCCAGCCGGTCGGGAAGACGACCTTGTTCACGTCGCCGTCCCGCTCATACGGCGCCGAGGGTCCGAACATCCAGTCATCCGTCCGGCGAAGCACGATTCGTGGATCGTCCAGGTCGAGCAGCGCGAACCCGATCCGGTAGATCGGCCCGCCCGCGGTGACGTGAACGCCGTGGTAACAGAGCAGCCAGCCGTCCCTCGTCTCGAGCGGCGGAGGCCCGAGGCCGATCTTGCCCGCATCCCACCATGCGCCATCGCGCGCCTCGAGCAGCAGGCTGTGGTCGCCCCAGTGCTGCAGGTCCGGCGAGTACGAGATCCACATGTGCGCGCCGCCGCGCAGCGGCGAGGGTCGGTGGATCATCGCCCAGCGGCCGTCGAACCGGCGCGGAAACAGCGCGGCGTCCTTGTCCTCGGGCGGCATCGCGGGGCCGAGGCGGCGGACCTCCACGAAGTCGCGCGTCATCGCGAGCGACACTAGCGGCCCGCGGCGGCTGTAGGCCGTGTAGGCGATCGCCCAGTCCTCGCGTTCCGGGAGCCAGGTCAGCCGCGGATCCTCGCAGCCCCAGATCTCCTCCGGGTTGTGATCCGGCTGGGGCGCGAGCAGCGGCACGGCATCGAAACGCCAGTCCGAGACGCCGTCCCGGCTCCGCGCGACCGCGAGATGCGAAATCCCACGCAGGTCCTCGACGCGCAGCAGGAGCACCGTTTCGTCGCCGACGCGTGCCGCCCCGGGGTTGAACACGGAGTTGGCCCGATACGGCAGCTGGTCGACGGAGATGATCGGGTTCAACGGATGGCGCTGGAACAGGCCCGCAGCGTCGGGATGCATCGGCATCACCCTCGGCTGGTCGACACGGTCGCGACCGCCGGCCGGGCCGGCGTCCGCGTGGCGAGCTGCGCGCTCGCGGCGCCACGGATCTCACGGACGTGTTCCAGCGCGGTCAGCCACATGAGCGTCGACTCGGCGCCCTGGTTCAGGTTCACCCCTGCCGGCTCGAGCCCGTCGAAGCAGCCGCCCGTGACCGGATCGGCCAGGGCGAGCCCGACGTCGTTGTCGCCGAGGAACCAGCCGTAGGCGCGGTCGACCGCCTCGAGGTAGCGCGGCTCATCGGTCTGGGCGAAGGCCGCCTCGGCGGCCAGGATCATCGCCGTCGCCTCGATCGGCTGCTGGTCGAACCGGGCCCTCGGCCCGCCGCGTGGCCAGAACCCGCTGCTGCCGATGGGCGAGAACCGCCCCTTGTCGGAGGTCTGGACGTCCATCAGCCAGTCGAGCGTGAGCAGTCCGAGGCGAATGAGCTCGTGGTCGCGGTGCTTCCTGCCGGCGACGATGAGGGCGCGAGGGAGCAGGGCGTTCTCGTACGTGAGGACGGGTTCCGGCCACGGCCAGTCCGCGTCGTGCGCGCTGGGCGCGAAGGCCGCTCCCAGCCGGGTGCTCAGCTGCCCAACGGCCTCGGTCACCGAGTCGCGGAGCGCCCCGTCAACGTCCGCGGACTCGAGCGCGGTGGCGCAACCGAGGAGCGTTGACGCCGTGGCGCGGAGGGCCGTCAGTCGCGACGCTCCCGGCAGCGCGACGGCGAACAGCAGCCTCGCGCGGGCGGCGAAGTCGTCGTCGGTCCGTGCACGCATCGCGCCGCCGAGCGCGAGCATCGCTCGGCCATAGCTGTCCTGCGACGCATCTCCGTCCAGCCAGTGGCCGTCCGCGGCGCGGAAGTTCCGGAACCGCCCGGTCGCAGGATCGAAGGCGTCGCGCATGAAGTGCACGGAGCGCCAGGCGCTCGTCTCGACGGCCGGCCAGCCGAGGACCCGTGCGTGGTCGAGGTCGACGGTGAGGGCGCGGGCCACGTCGTCGGTGCAATACCCGAACGCCTCGTTGGGGAGCGGTCCGATGGCGTGCTGCCAGATCCCGAGCTCCCCGGTCATCGCCCGAAGGTGATCCCGGCTGACGGGATGGAGCGGGTGGTCAGCCACCTACGGCCGCGAGCTTCGCGACCGACCGCAGGGGTGGCAACACGGGCAACGCCGCACGGGCAAGGATCCGGCCGTACTCCGCCCCCACGGTGGACCAGACCATTCCCCGGCTGTACTCGTACGCTCGCCGTCCATACGACGCGCGTCGCGCGGGATCAGCGAGCAGCTCGACGAATGCCGTTGCGAGCGCGTCCGACGAGCCCGCCGCCACGAGGCAGCCGCGTCCCTTGGCCAGGCGTTCGCGGGCGTAGGCGTAGGGCGTCGAGACGATCGCCCTGCCGGCGCTCATCGCGTAGGACAGCGTCCCAGACACGATCTGGTCGTGGTTCGGGAATGGGGTGACGAAGATGTCGGCGGCCTCGAGCCACGTTCCGAGCTCGAGACGTCCGACGAACCGGTCGATGAATCGGACGTGGTCGGTCATGCCGACGGCCGCGGCCTTCGCCTCCAGGCTCCGGCGGTACGCCTCGCCTTCGCGCAGCAGCAGGTCCGGGTGCGTCGCACCCAGGATCACGTAGAGCGCGGAGGGATCGGCGGCAACGACGGCGGGCATCGCCGCGATCGCAGACTCGTAGCCCTTGCCGGGTCCGAGCAGCCCGAAGCTGAGGATCACCATGCGGCCCTCGAGGCCGAGGCGGGGCTTCATCGTGCTGGGGTCGACGAGGGGCAGGTCGGGGACGCCGTGGGGAACGATCTCGAGGCGGGACTCGTCGACGCCGTACGCGCGGGTCAGCATCGAGGCCGCTGCCTGGGACATCACGACCGTCGACGCCGACATGCCGACGAGCGTCGTGAGGATTCGCCGCTGGGCGGGCGTCGGGTGCCGGAGCACGGTGTGGAGCGTCGTCACGACGGGGCGCCGGAGCGCCCGGACGAAGTCGAGGACGTGGGCGCCGTCGTCGCCGCCCCAGATGCCGTACTCGTGCTGGATCGAGACGACGTCGGTCGCGGAGGCGTTCAGGGCGTCGGCGACCCGCAGGTAGTCAGCGTGCTCGTCGCGTCGGATCCGGTGGCGGACCTCGGATGGATAGACGGACGGGCCGGAGGGCGGGTGGAGGGCGACGACCTGATGGTGGCCGGCGGACGAAGCCAGGTCGTGGGTGAACGTTGCGATGCCGCAGTGGTGCGGTACGTACGTCGAAACATAGGTTGTGAGCGGGATCGTGGGGCTCCGTTCAGGCGCGGGAACGCTGAGGCCGGATCGATGCCCGGGCAGCTGCCGGGATCGGCCCCGATTGCTGACGCGGCCGTCGCGCGAAACGCGGCGGCCG
>DATDJA010000106.1:0-4711 GCA_036520795.1 Candidatus Limnocylindrales bacterium | reverse complement strand
TGAGGGCGTTGTCCGCGGCGTCGTCACGGACGGCTGGGGCAAGGGCAGCCCGGTGCATGGCGGGTACACGGAGATCAAGTGCGACCACGACGGGGTCACCACGGACTGCTGGCAGGGCACCCTCACCATCGAGGACCCCGGTCGCTGAGCCGTTGACGTGCAGCGCAGACTCCGCACATGACGCTCACCGTCCGCCAGCGGGTCGAGGAGCAGGAGACCGGGCTCCTCGGCCGCGAGACCGAGTTGGGCCTCCTGCGCCTCGCCCTGGCGCCGGACGGGCCGCTGGTCGTCTTCGTCCATGGCATCGGCGGCGTCGGCAAGACCACGCTGCTCGAGGCGTTCTCGGCGGAGGCCCGCGTCGCGGGCGCGGTCGTCCTTCGTCTCGACTGTGGGTCGATCGAGCCAACGGCGCGAGGTTTCCTCGATGCCATCTCAGCGGCAACGGGGAGCGACCTGGCGACCGCCGAGGACGCGGCCGTCCGCCTCGGGAGCCTCGGCCCGCGGGTCATCCTCGCGCTCGACCGCTACGAGGTGCTCCGCCCGCTCGACCTCTGGCTGCTGCAGGCCTTCGTCCCGGTCCTGCACGACAACGTGCGCGTGCTGCTCGCCGGTCGAGAGGGACCCATGGCCGGCTGGTCGATCGCGATGCGCCAGCTGTTCCGGAGCCTGCCACTGGGCAACCTGCCGCGCGACGACGCCGAAGCCTTGCTCCGCCGTGACGGCGTTGGGGGCGACGACGTGGAGCGCATTCAGCGGCTGGCCCGCGGGCATCCCCTCTCCTTGCGCCTCGCGGCGTCAGCACTCGTGGCGGGCCCTTCGCTTGACCACGACGCGACGACGGTGACGGCCATCGTCACAGAACTCACGGAGCTGTATCTCGAGCGCCTTGATCCACAGACGCGCCGGGCGCTCGATGCCGCCGCGGTGGTCAGGCGGCCGACGCTCTCGCTGATGGGCGCGATGCTGCCAGATGCGGCACCGCAGGACGTGTTCGACCGCCTGCGAGGGCTGCCGTTTGTTGAGCTGAGCAGCGACGGCCTCGTCATTCACGACACCGTCCGCGAGGTCGTCGCGGCGTACCTGCGGGCGACAGATCCCGACCGGTCCCGCCGCTACCGGATCGCCGCCTGGCGGCAGCTCCGCGATGAGGTCACGCGCGCGACCTCGCAGGAGATGTGGCGCTACACGGCCGACCTCCTCTACATCCTTGAGAACCCGGCGGTACGCGAGGCGTTCTTCCCGACGTCCGAGCACCTCTACTTCGTCGAGCCGGCGATCGAAGGCGACTGGCCGGCAATCCACGCGATCGCGATGGCGGCCGAGCCCCCGGAGGCGGTCGAGATCCTCGAGGACTGGTGGCGTCGCCTGCCCGACGCGTTCTGGGCGGCGCGTGACGGGGCGGGAAACATCGTGGGCTTCTCCGTGATGACCCAGGTCGATCGCGTCCCTCGCTCCCTGTTCGACGCCGATCCGCTCGCGCGCATCTTTCGCGACCACGTTCGGCGCCTGCCCGTCCCCCGTGGGCAGCGGGTCCTGGTCCTCCGCTTCCAGTTCGCGCATCCGGCGGATCCCGACCAGGCCCTGGTCATCGCGGCGCTGATCCTTGACGTCAAGCGCCAGTACATGGAGCTCCGGCCCGAGCTCCGACGCATCTACAACGTCCTCCCGGAGGTCTACGGGCCTGGATCGCCGTGGACCCGGCTTGGTTTCCGGACGGTGCTCGACGCCCCAGTCGTGTTCGGCGGCGTCGCGTACTACGCGCACGTCCTCGACTTCGGGCCGGCATCGGTTGACGGCTGGCTGACACGGATCATCGCGACGGAGCTGCAGGTCGACGACGACTCGATCCTCGACGTCGCCCAGCACCAGCTCGTCCTGGCCGATCGTCGGGTCGCGCTCACGAGGCTGGAATTCGAGGTGTTCCAGTAGCTCTACGAGCGACCCGGCAGGGTCGTGGAACGGGCGTCCCTCCTGCGCGACGTCTGGGGCTACGACTACGCGGGCGGCAGCAACGTGATCGAGGCCCTGATCAAGTCGCTGCGGCGCAAGCTCGGCGATCGCGCATCCTCGATCGCGACCGTGCGCGGCCTCGGCTACCGGTACGTCGCGTCGACGTAGCCGCGGCCGACCGGCGACAATGGCCGCCATGGACTACATGTACGGCGCCGAGCTCGAGGCCGAGCGGGCCGGCTGGTACGAGTTCGCTGAGCTGGTTCGCTCGCTGACGCCCGGCGAGTGCCTGATCCCCGGCTACTACCACGATCCCGACTGGGCGGTCCGCGACCTGGCCGGGCACATCGGCACCTGGCTTGCCGAGGCCGCCTCACAGCTCGAGCGGATCGCCGTCGGCACGTATGAAGGCCACGACATCGACGTCGACAGCCTCAACGCGCAGTTCCTCGCGGCGATGGACGGGATGGCCTGGGACGTCGCGTGGCTCCAGGCCAACGCCGGGCGGACGCGCCTGATGTCGGCCTGGTCGAAGCTGCGGTCACCCAACGACGAGGCGGCCTGGTGGATCCGCAAGTCGGGCGGCGACCACTACGCCGAGCACCTCCCGCACCTCCGGGACTGGGTCGGCGAGCTCATGGCGCGGCGTGCCGCCTGACGTCCCCCGATGAGCCACCCCCGGATCTCTGCCAAGGCGGCCAGCTTCACCGAATCGGTCATCCGCGAGATGAACCGGCTCGCGGTCGAGGCGGGGGCGGTCAGCCTCGCCCAGGGCTTCCCTGACTTCGCCTGTCCGCAGGAGCTCAAGGACGCCGCGGCGAAGGCGGTCCACGACGACATCAACCAGTACGCGATCACCTGGGGCGCCACGAACCTGCGCGAGGCGATCGCGACCTCGACCGTCGAGCAGTTCCCCGGCTGGAGCGAGATCGACCCGGCCACGATGATCACCGTGACCTGCGGGGCGACCGAGGCCATGGTCGCCGCGATGCTGGCGCTCCTCGACCCGGGCGACGAGGTCGTGATCTTCGAGCCCTACTACGAGAACTACGGCCCCGACGCCATCATCTCGGGCGCGGTCCCGCGCTACGTGACGCTCCACGAGCCCGACTGGTCGATCGATCCCGACGAGCTCCGCGCGGCCTTCGGCCCCCGGACGCGGGGCATCGTCCTCAACTCGCCCCACAACCCGACCGGCAAGGTGTTCAGCCGCGAGGAGCTCGCGCTCATCGCCGCCCTGTGCGTCGAGTTCGACGTCATCGCGTTCACCGACGACATCTACGAGCACATCGTGTTCGAGGGCGAGCACATCCCGCTGGCGACGATGCCCGGCATGGCCGACCGGACGGTCTCGATCCACTCGATGTCGAAGTCGTACTCGGTCACCGGCTGGCGTGTCGGCTGGACCATCGCATCGCCCGACCTCACCGTCGGGATCCGCCGGGTGCACGACTTCCTCACGGTCGGCGCGGCGGCGCCGCTCCAGGCCGCGGCGGTCGTGGCGCTCGGGTTCCCGGCGACCTACTACGAGCACCTCGTGGCCGACTACGTGGCGAGGCGCGACGCCCTGCTGCCGTCGCTGCGCGAGGCCGGCTTCCGGTTCGTCGAGCCCGCCGGGGCCTACTACGTCATGACCGACATCCGCGGCCTGACCGACGAGGACGACACGACCTTCGCGCTGCGCCTGATCCGCGAGGTTGGCGTCGCGGCAGTGCCGGGCTCGTCGTTCTACTCGCGCCCGGAACTCGGGCGCGCGAAGCTGCGGTTCGCCTTCCCGAAGCGGCTCGAGACCCTGGAGGTCGCCGCCGCCCGCCTGCTCGCCAACCGCCCCGTCGAGGCCGCCGGCTAGCGACGGACGGTCAGATCCCGAGGACCTTGCGCTTGAGTGCGACGAACTCCTCGTCGGTCAGCACGCCGTCCTTGTGAAGCTTCGCGTAGCCCTCGAGCTGCTCGGCGAGGGTCGGCGACGCCGGCGCGGCCGCGGACGGGACGGCGGCCGGCGCGGGCATGGTCGGCGCGGGATGCACGACCTGCTCGCCCGACGGTGCCACGCCGAACCGCTGCCAGAACGCCTCCACCTGGGGCTGATAGAGGGCGGCGCTCAGGGCACCGCTCCGGAACACCCGGGTGGCCGACTGCATCCGCTCGACGGCCTCGCGTTGTTCTGGCGGGATCTGGAGCCCGTGCCGGCAGATCGGGCACGAGAGGTAGTCGTTGGTCCCGTACGACGCGAGCGGGATGAAGTACAGCGTGACCCGCTGGTCCGAGCGGATGTGGTGCAGGAGCACCTGGTTGTGGCAGTTGGGGCAGACGACGGGGGCGACCTCGCCCAGGTCCTGCGCGTCCCCCGAACCCCACCCGAAGATCACGACCATTCGCGTTCCGCCTCCGCGCCGGTTGTATCACGCTCAGGCGAACGGATCGCGAACCTCGATGCGGGGGAAGCGGCGGAAGTCCCGGTCACGTGTCCAGATCGTCCGCACGTCGTTGTCGAGCATCAGTGTCACGAGGTGGGCGTCGGGAACGAGATTGCCCGACGGCAGTGCGTCATCGATGACCTCCCGGAACGAGAGCCAGAAGGCGCCCGTTTCGCCGGTCGTGCGTACGTGCGGTCGCCCGATCAGCTGCTCGACGTTGCCGATGGCCTCCGGGATCGAGAGTGGTCGCTCGAAGACGGACGGGTGCGTCGCGATCCGGAGATAGGCCATCACGGTGGGCCAGAAGAGGTAGGCGATCTCCGGTCCGTGGGCGAGCCGCTCCA
>DATDJA010000105.1:0-5433 GCA_036520795.1 Candidatus Limnocylindrales bacterium | reverse complement strand
CCGTCGCGGTCGCCATAGGTGTCGATCCAGTCGAGCGCACGCATCGCGTTGGGCCACAGCCGGTCGACGAGGGTCATGTCGCCCGTCCAGTCGAACGTCGCGGCGAACAGGATCAGCCACAGCGGCGTCGCGTCGACAGATCCGTAGTAGGGCCGGAACGGCAGCTCACCCGTACGCGCCATCTCGCCCGTGCGCAGCTCGTGCAGGATCTTGCCGGGCTCGGCGTCGCGCTCCGGGTCCTCGTCGGTGGCCTGGAGCCTGGCCAGCACCTCCAGCGTCTCGACGGCGACCTGGGGCCGGACGCACAGCGCCTGGAACGACGCGATGATCGCGTCCCGGCCGAACAGCGTCGCGAACCACGGGATGCCCGCCGCGAGGTAGCGCTCGGCCTCGCCGGGCCCGTCGTTGACCAGCAGCCGCAGGTCGCTCGTGGAGCGGGCGATCGCGAGGTTGACGAGCTCGTTGTCGGTCTTGATCTCCGACACGCTCCGGCTCCACGCGTGGTACGAGGCGGCCACCTCGTCGACCGCCACCAGCGGCTCCGGCGGGAACAGGGCGTCGTCGGTCTCGACGTCGGACGTGGCTCCAGTCACGGGACGCTCGATGGCCCAGGCGACCCAGCGCAGCTCCCGCGCCTCCCCCGAGGCCATCGGCCAGTGCCAGGTGAACCGCACCCAGCCCGCGTTGACGGTGCCGGCGACCTCGGGGTCGACCGCCTCGACCGCGTCGGCCGGCTCGCCGAAGGCGACGTGGGTCGCGGTGCGCCGGCCGTCCAGGCCCTCGTAGCGGAACGTGACGCGGTCGGCGCGGGCCGCGATCGGCAGCTGGCGGCCCCGGGCGGCGCGCGTCCAGCCGCGAACCTCGAAGATGTCGGCGGCGTCCCCCGCCAGCTCGAGCGTCACCTCGACCTGCTCGTCGTGCTCCGCGTAGTTCACGATCGTGACCCGCTCCTCGAGCGAATCCCCCGCGATGACGCGGTGCCGCGCGATGCCCAGCTTCTGCGAGGCGAGGGCGTCCTCTGGGCGCACCTTGTCGGCGACGTTCCGCTCGAGGCGCGGGTTGGTCAGCTGGATGGCCCCGTGGTAGTTGCCACCGGCCGACGCCTGGAGCAGCACCGGGCGCTCGCCGTTGATGCGCAGGATCGAGGACGAGAGGCGCCGGGTGTCGCCGTCGTAGAGGCCGAGGCCGCGGCTGTCGGCGTGGACGTCGCCGAACGGGTCTGTCAGCAGGTAGACGTTGCCCTGCTTGAGCACCTGGACCGACCCCAGGTCGGTCGCCTTGACGATCGGGCGCGCGACCGGGTCGATGAAGCGGGTCACCTCCGCCCCCACCGGGGAGTCGGCCACCGTCAGGTCTCCGTGAGGTGGCTCAGGCGATCGGCCTGATCGGCCATGACGAGGGCGTCGATGAGCGGGTCGAGCTGGCCCTCGAGGACCCCCGGCACGTTGTGGATCGTGACCCCGATGCGGTGGTCCGTGACCCGGTTGTCGGGGAAGTTGTAGGTGCGGATCTTCTCCGACCGATCGCCGCCGCCGACCATCACCTTGCGCTCTGCGCTCTGCGCCTCGCGCTGCTTGGCGAGCTCAAGGTCGTACAGCCGGGAGCGCAGCACCGACATCGCCTTGGCCTTGTTCTTGTGCTGGCTCTTCTCGTCCTGGATCTCGACCACCAGCCCCGTCGGCAGGTGGGTGATCCGGACCGCGGAGTCCGTGGTGTTGACCGACTGGCCGCCCGGCCCGGAGCTGCGCTTGACGTCGATCCGGAGGTCCCTCGCCTCGTCGATCTCGACCTCGACGTCGTCGACCTCGGGCAGGACGATCACCGTGGCGGTGCTCGTGTGGATCCGGCCGCTCGACTCGGTCGACGGCACGCGCTGCACGCGGTGGACCCCGCCCTCGAACTTGAGCCGGCTGTAGGCGCCGTCGCCGGCGACCTCGAGGATCGCCTCCTTGGTCCCGCCGATGCCCGTCTCGTTGAGGCTCATGAGGTCCGTCGCGAACCGGTGCTCCTGCGCGTAGCGGCTGTACATCCGCAGCAGCTCGGTCGCGAACAGCGCCGCCTCCTCGCCACCCGCGCCCGCCCGGATCTCGACGATCACGTTGCGATCGTCGTTGGGGTCGCGCGGGAGCAGCGAGACGCGGAGGTCGTCGATCAGCTGCGTCTCGCGGGCCTCGAGCGTCGCGATCTCCTCGCGCGCCATGGCCTTGACCTCGTCGTCCTGGTCCGCGTCGCGCATGTGGCGCGCGCCCACGAGCTGCTCGCGGACGTCGGTGAGCTCGCGGTACGCGGCGACGACCGGCTCGAGGCGCGCGTGCTCGCGGCCCAGCCGGCGCAGGGCGCCCGGATCGGCGTGCACCTCGGGGCTGGCGAGCTGCTCCGACACGTCGTCGTACTGGCGCGCGAGCTCTTCCAGCTTGGCGTCGAGGCCGTGGTCGTCGGTCATGGTCGTGCTCAGCATCCCGGGCCGGTCAGCCCGGCAGCGGGGGTTCGGCGGACGCCGGCTCGTCGGTCAGCTCGGCCGCGGCGCGCACGCCCGCGGCGGTCTCACCCGGCAACGGCATCGGGTAGCGCTCGAGCTCGAGGCTGTTCGCCGGGACCTCGGAGCCGTCGGCGCGGATCGCCTCCTCCATCGCCACGATCGCGATCTCGATCATGTCGTCGGTCGGCTGCTTGGTCGTGATCATCTGGACGAGGATCCCGGGCCACATCACGATCCGCACGATCGGGTTGGACCGGTGGCGGGCGCCGAGGCGGAGCAGCTCGTAGCCGACCGAGGCGATCACCGGGATCAGGAGGATCCGGCTGGCGATCATGACCAGCGGCGCCTGACGGCCGACGAGGCTGAAGGCCAGGATCGAGAGCAGGATCACGACCACCAGGAACTCCGTGCCGCAGCGCGGGTGGGCGGTTGGGTACTTGCGGATGTGCTCGGGATCGAGCGGGTCGTCGTGCTCGAGCGCGTGGATCGTCATGTGCTCGGCGCCGTGGTACTGGAACACGCGCGCGATGTCGGGCGTGCGCGAGATGAGCGCGAGGTAGCCGATGAAGATCCCGACCCGGATCAGGCCCTCGACCGCGTGCTGGACGAGGCCGTTGTCGGCGTTGCCCACGGTGAACGTCGCGACGATGAGCGGCAGGAGGAAGAACAGCCCGATGCCCAGGATGGCAGTGATGCCGAGCATCAGGGCCACGCTGCCCTTGCCCAGCTCGATGCCCTCGTCCTCGGCCTGGAGGCCCGCGGACCGGATCAGCCAGCGGGTGCCGACGATCAGCGTCTCGTACAGGACCACGAGGCCGCGCACGAACGGGGCGCGCGACAGCCGGTTGCCGTGGAAGCCCGAATCGAGGCGCTCGGTCGCGAACACGATCCGGCCGTCGGGGTGACGGAGCGCGACGGCGATGGCGTCGCGGCCGCGCATCAAGACGCCCTCGATCAGCGCCTGGCCGCCGTAGTTGAAGCGGGGCATGCGGCCAGTCTACCGGGTGGGTCCCGCTCCGCCCCCCGGTCCTTTCGGGGGGTGCATCATCGGGGCGTGAACGGCGCCGGGCTGCGGGTGGTCATCGCGGAGGACTCGGTCCTCCTGCGCGAGGGGCTCGTCCGCCTGCTCGAGGACGCCGGGGCGTCGGTCGTGGCGCGGGTCGGCGACGGCCCGTCGCTGGTGGCCGCGGTCGTCGAGCAGCGACCGGACGTGTCGATCGTCGACGTGCGGATGCCGCCCACCCAGCGCGACGAGGGGCTGCGCGCCGCGATCGAGGCGCGGCGGCTCGTGCCCGGCTCACCGGTCCTCGTGCTCAGCCAGTACGTCGAGCGCGAGTACGCGAGCGAGCTGCTCGCGGACGGGGCCGGCGGCGTGGGCTACCTGCTCAAGGACCGGGTCGCGGACGTGCGCGACTTCATGGACGCGCTCGCGCGCGTGGCGGGCGGCGGCACCGCGCTCGATCCCGAGGTCGTTGCGCAGCTCATGGTCAGCCGCCGGCGCGACGATCGGCTCGCCGCCCTGACGCCGCGCGAGCGCGAGGTGCTAGCCGCGATGGCCGAGGGCAAGACGAACATGGGCATCGCGACCGCGCTGGTGATCAGCGAGGGTGCCGCCGAGAAGCACATCACGAGCATCCTGGGCAAGCTCGACCTGCCCGACTCCGAGAACGACCACCGGCGCGTGCTCGCCGTGCTCGCCTTCCTCGACGCGGGCGGCTAGCCCGTTCCGGGCCTGGCTCGGGCCGGGCGGTCGCCACGCGGCTGGATGTGCCCAGGATCGACCAAATCGCTCCATATCGGCCCCGAGTTCCGGCCTCGTTGGCCCTTCGCGCCGATCTTGTGCCTGCGAGTCACGGATTTCGGGCCGAAGCACGCCTCGGATCGCCGGATGGAGCATTTTGGCGGGTACCAGGCACAACGACGACACGCCGGGACTGGAGGTCCCGCCCGCGGGTCTCGCGCTCGCCGCTCGCCTACGACGGGATCGGCAGCTCGACGCGGACCACCGTGGGACCACCGGTCGGGCTCGAGACCGCGAGCGTCCCGTCCAAAGCCTGCGCCCGGTCGCGCAGCCCCGCCATGCCGCCTCCGGGCGCGACCGTCGCGCCGCCGACACCGTCGTCGCGCACCTCGATGACCAGCGCCCACGGGTCCTTGCGCAGCGCCACCTCGCACCGGCTCGCCCCGCTGTGCTTCGCGACGTTGGCCAGCGCCTCCACGACGACGAAGTACGCGGAGCGCTCGATCGCCGGCGGGAGCCGCTCGCCGACGGGCAGCGTGCTGATCAGGGCGGTCGGCACCGGGTTGCTCGCGGCGACGGACGCGAGCGCGGCCACGAGCCCGCGGTCGACCAGGATCGCGGGCATCGTCCCGCGGACGAGGTCGCGCAGCTCGGCGAGCGCGAGACGCGCCTGAGCACGTGCGTCGGCGACGATCGCCTTGGCGGCCGCCGGGTCCGTGTCGATCCGCTCCTCGGCCCGGCCGAGGTCCATCGCCAGCGTTACCAGCCGCTGCTGCGCGCCGTCGTGCAGGTCGCGCTCGATCCGCCGCAGCTCCGAGGCCTCGAGCTCCAGCGCCGCCGCGCGACTGTCGCGCAGCCGCTCGTTGTCGCGGCGCAGGGCATCGGCCGGGTCGACGCACAGCAGCCCCTGGACGACGGCGCGATGGAGGCGCATCAGGCCCCGCGACACCGACGCCGCGACCGGCACCAGCAGCAGGCCGATCACGAAGGCGAGCACGATCGCCAGACCCCAAACGTGCGGCGGTCGGGCCACGGCGAGGACGACCGACGCCAGGAGCAGCGCGGCGGCGGTCACCCACAGGCAGAACGAGACGATGAACTCGACGAGGGCGAGGGGGACCAGGATCAGGAAGTAGACGACGTCGCGCCAGCGGCTCGCGTCGAGGAACTCGGCCTCGGCCCAGGTGCGGAGCCAGGCACCGTACGGCGCCTG
>DATDJA010000104.1:0-4057 GCA_036520795.1 Candidatus Limnocylindrales bacterium | reverse complement strand
GGCGACCTGGCGGTCGGCGAAGCAAGTCTTCCCGAAGCGCTGCTTCTCTCCGGTCCTCGTGATCGACGGGTCCAGCCGCTATCACGTCGTGGCGATGTGTGGCGACAAGATCGGTTACGCCGAAGGCTCAGCCACGGGCGCCTGGACGAGCCACACGCTGGAGCCGCCTGCTCGGCACATCGAGCGGGAACCAAAAATCGCCGTCGACGGTCGAGATCTCTATCTCGCCTATACGCGATACGGTCCCGTGGTCGACGCCGACACGTGCGGAGGACCGTACTCCGTTCGCTACGAGGACCTGGGCGTCTACTACCGCAAACGCACCCTCCCCGACGGCGAGTGGTCGAAGCCTCGGCGGCTCGGTCGGGCCAACGACATCCTGGACTCGTTGCGGGTCGCCGACGGGACGCTACTCGCGGCCATGGTCGGCCCGTCAGGTACCTCTCTCGTGTACCAGTCCGTCGACGGCGGATCGCGTGTGCGTAGCCGACTGAAGGGTGTCGGCGACGAGTTCTCGCTCCGTGTCGGGAGCGATGGCAAGGCGCGTGTCGCCCATGTCGCGGGCGACGGATCCCTCCGGCTCGTGACCAGCGACGGCACGAAGACGACCTCGATGATCGTGGCCGACAAGGGCACGCTGCTCAACCCACTCCTGGTGCTCGGACCCGGGAACCAGCCGCACCTGATCTGGACTCGCTACGCGAAGGAAGACGGTGGCTGTGGTGGCGGCACCGGGGGCATGTCGCCCGAGGGGACTTACTACGCGACGCTCGTGGATGGCAAGTGGAAGCCCGAGCGGGTCACGAGGGCCGTCGGGCCGATGTCGTTCGTGCTCGACACGGAGACGGGAGCCGTCCACGTGGTCGTGAACGGCGAGCGCGACCGACGAGCCGGCGACCGCCTGACGCACTACGAGCGGGCGCCCGGAGGCGGCTGGACGGCAACCCCACTCGAGGGATCGTTCGACAGCGAGTTCACGATCCGCCTGGACGAAGCCGACGGGACCCTCGTGGTCGCATACCAGGACGGGAACGTGATCCGCGCGATGACCCGGCGGTAGGGGGTCAGAGCCCCGCGACGAGCCTCCCGAGGGCGCGCCGGAACGTCAGGCTCGACACGCCTCGCCACGGCGTCCCGACCGTCCGGCGCAGCCGCGCCAGCTGTCGTTCCCGATCCACGAGGTAGCGTCCGATCGCGGCGCTCTCGGGCTCGGTGAGGTCGCCGGCGTGCTCGACGAGGAACGCCCTCGCGAGGCCAGCGGCGACATCAGCGTCGTGGAGCCAGCCGAGGTGGTCCTGGAGCGCGACGACCTTCTCGATCACGGGCCCGGCGTCGCGGCCGAGGGCCTCGCGCACGAACTCGAGCGTGTAGCGGAGCCACTTGGCCGCGATCCGCAGCTCGTGGAGGGTCGCGACGTCCGCCCAGCGCATGACCGGCTCGTACGCACGCACGGACTGGTACGCCCCCCACACCCGTGATGGCATGGTGTCGCGGACGCGGTGTGGCTCGACCGGGCCAACGGTGTGCACGCCCTGGCCCTCGGACTGGACGAACGCGAGGTAGCCGTCGAGCCAGCGCCGGTAGCGCTCGGCGTCGAGCTCGCGGACGAGGACGCCCCGCGCCATCTCGCGCCGGACGCGCCACGACCGGACGAGCGGCTCGAGCGCGGCCGCCTCGTTCTCGGGCTGGTTGGCCTGGTAGGCCTCGATCGACTCGATCAGCACGTCGAGGTCGCGCACGGCCCCGAGGTCGGCGGCGACGAGGCGGAGGCGCTTGCGATGACGGGCCGTGCGCTTGGTGTCGAAGGCGTCGCCGAACACCCGCCACGCGGCCCGCTGACGCCGGGTCGCGACCCGCATCGCGTGCAGCTCCTCGGGATCCGCTCCCTCGCGCGTCCCCGCCTCGCGGGCGACCATCCGGGCGAGGTGGAACCGCAGGACCTTGCGCGCGGCCTCGGCGATGTGGTCGTCACCGAGCACGCCCGGCGACTTGGGGACGAGGATCCGCGGGACCTCGACGACCTCGTCGGCCACCGCGGCCGGCCCGGCGAGCGCGGACGCCTCCGCGTCGTGATCCGGTTCGATCGGCACCGCCACGAGATCCGTGGCCTGCTGCGAGTGCTTCCGGCGCCGCCGCCGCTGCGCGCCGGAGCGGCCGTGCCGGACCTCGGGCTCGGCGCTGATCGCCGCGCCGTCGACCACCGCGACGAGCTCGTCGTCGTCGCGCTCGCGCGGCTCGCGTCGCACGACCTCCATGGCACGCTCGAACTTCGAGCTGTCCACGGCGACCAGCTCCTCGATCTCGCCCAGCATGTCGGCGAGCGGCTCGAGATCCGCCTCATCGCCCTCGCGCAGCTCCAGCTCGAGCTCCGCGAAACGCTCCGCGACCTGCGAATCCACGAGCACCTCCACCTCGTCGACCGAGACCTCGACGACCGTGCCGCCGAGGGCATAGTCGCGCTTGTGTCGAACCTGCCGGAGGGCGACCAGGTCCAGCAGGGGACGGTCGCCCACGATGTCGATCACGGCGTCCCTGGCCGCCGACGGAGGCCAGGCAGCGGGTGGCTGGGACGGATCGGCCGGCCCCTCGAGCTCCTCGCGGGTGTGAGCGGGGCCGCCGTTGTCCTGGCGGACGAGCCCCTTGAGCGTGATGATCGTCCCCGACGTCGTCGACCGCAGCCGGGCGGCATACCCCGCCGCCTCCAGCGCGCCGTCGGCGGTATCGAGGTAGCGGTCCTCGTGGCGAACGGTGGCCGCCGGCCCCGTCGCCGTGAACCCGGCCAGCTCGTCGGCGGCCAGCAGGCGTTCGCCGGTGGCGACGTCGGTCATCCGGTACTTGAGCTCGATCTCGGTGGGTCGCACGCCCGGCAGCACGTCGGTCATGCGCGCGGATCCATCGAGCCCGCGGAGACGCTCGGGCGGTGGGCGTAATCGGCACCGGCGATGGCCGCCGCCGCATCGTCCTTGAGGATGGCAAAGGTGTCGATCGAGCCCTCCACAGAGTCGAGGGTCTCGGTCCGCCGCCACTGGCCGTCGGCGCCGAGCTGCCACGACCGGCGGTCATCCGCGAGCATCACGTCCACGATCCGGGCCAGTCGCGCCTGCGCCTCGCCGTCCTCGACCGGCGTCACGACCTCGACCCGCCGGTCCAGGTTGCGCTCCATCAGGTCCGCGGAGCCGATGTACCACTCCGACCGGCCGCCGTTGCCGAACATCCAGATCCGGGAGTGCTCGAGGAACTCGCCGATGACCGAGCGTACACGGATGTGGTCGGACACGCCCTCGATCCCCGGGACGAGGCAGCACGCGCCGCGCACGATGCAGTCGATCTCGACGCCCGCCTGCGACGCCTCGTACAGGGCCTCGATGACCTGGTTGTCGACGAGCGAGTTGACCTTGAGGATGATCCGGCCCGGGGTGCCGGCGCGGGCGTGCAGCGTCTCCCGCTCGACGAGCTCCAGGAACCGGGAGCGAAGCGTCGACGGGGCGACGATCAGGCGCCGGAAGACCCGCTGGCGCGACAGGCCGGTGAGCGAGTTGAACAGGTCGGTGACGTCGGCGCCCAGCTCCTCGCGGCAGGACAGGATCCCGAGGTCGACGTAGGAGCGGGCGGTCTTCGAGTTGTAGTTGCCGGTCCCGATGTGCACGTAGCGCCGCAGCCCGCCGCCCTCGCGACGAACGACAAGCTCGACCTTCGAGTGCGTCTTCAAGCCAACGAGGCCGTAGACCACGTGGGCTCCCGCCTGCTCCAGACGTCTTGCCCACGAGATGTTGGCCTCTTCGTCGAACCGCGCCTTGATCTCCACCAGCACCACGACCTGCTTGCCGCGCTCGGCCGCGCGGATCAGGTTCTGCACGATCGGCGAGTCGCCCGACGTGCGGTACAGCGTCTGCTTGATCGCCAGAACGTTCGGGTCGGCGGCTGCCTGCTCGATGAACCGCTGCACGGTGGTGGAGAACGAGTCGTACGGGTGGTGAACGAGGACATCGCCGTCGCGCAACGTGGCGAAGATGCTTTTGGGCGTCTCCCGTTCGCCGAACGCCGGCGGGGTGGCTGG
>DATDJA010000103.1:0-8682 GCA_036520795.1 Candidatus Limnocylindrales bacterium | reverse complement strand
GGGAACGAGAGCAACCCGACGATGGGCTTGATGAAGCTGTTCACGAGGCCGATGAGGACCGCGAGGATCACGACCTGGGGGATGTGGTCCGACGGGTCCTTGAACTGCACGGACGGCAGGATGTAGGTCACGATCACGATCGCGATCGCGGTCACCACCAGGGTGATGATGAAACCCTTCAAGCCTCGTCCTCCGCGCGATCGACGGTTCGGCCGGCGGCCACGGCCGGGCGCCGGTGCCAATCATGGCAGACGGGCGGGCTAGACTCGGCGTCGTCGTCCCAACTGGAGTGCCCATGACCGCGTTCGCCGACCTCGTGTCGTACTTCCTCGACGAGCTGTTCGTCCTGCAGCCCGACATCGCGACCGCGGTCGGCGATCACCGCTACGACGACCAGTGGCCCGACACCAGCGAGGCCGGCCGCCAGGCCCGGCTGGCCTTCGCGGACCGCTGGCAGTCCACGTTCGCGAGCCTCGACGACGCGTCGCTCTCGCGCGACGACCGGATCGACCGCGGCCTGATCCTGGGTGAGCTGGACGCGGCCGTGTTCGGCGAGACGGTGCTCCGCGAGGAGACGTGGAGCCCGATGACGTGGCTGTATCTGCTGGGCAGCGGCCTGCACCCGCTGCTGGCGCGCGAGTTCGCGCCGCTGCACGAGCGCCTCGTCTCGGTGATCGGGCGGCTCGAAGGTATCCCGGCGATCGTCGCCGACGCCCGCGCCGTCACGGGCAGCCTGCCCGATCGTCCGGTCGCGACGCTCCACGCCGAGGTCGCGGGCCGGCGGATCGGCGGGGTGGCCGACCTGGGGCGACAGGCCGTGGAGACCGCGGAGGCCGCGGCGCCCGATGACCCGCTCGTCGCGGTCCTGCTGCCGCGCCTGCGGTCGGCGGCGGACGCGGCCGCCGAGGCGCTCGAAGGCTTCGGGCAGTGGCTGACCGACGAGGTCGCCCCGGTGGCGTCGGGCGGCTCGGCGATCGGCGAGGCGCTGTTCGCGGAGAAGCTGCGCCACACGCTGCGGGAGCCCGACCTGACCCCCGCCGCAGTCCTCGCCCGGGCCGAGTCGGAGTTCGCGGCCGTGCGCGCCGAGATGGTCCGGATCGCCCGTGACGCGTGGCCGACGTGGCGATCCGGCGAGGCGGTGCCCGACGACGATGGCGCGCTGGTCCGCGGCGTGCTGGACGCGATCGCCGCCGACCATCCTGCCGCCGATGGCCTCGTGACGTTCAGCCGCGACGAGCTCGTCCGGGTCGAGGCGTTCTGCCGCGAGCACGAGCTGATCACCCTCGTCGACGAGCCTCTCCAGATCGACTGGACCCCCGAGTTCATGCGCTCGTTCGGCGGCGCCATGCTGGACTCGCCCGGCCCGCTCGACGTCGGCCAGCAGACGTTCTTCTCGATCACCCCGCCGCCCGACGACTGGTCCCCCGAGCTCACCGAGTCGTACCTGCGCGAGATGAACAACCGCCAGATGTCGCTGCTCGTGATCCACGAGGCGGTGCCGGGTCACTACCTCCAGATGGCCTACGCGAATCGCGGCTCGTCGCTCGCCCGGCGGGTGTTCCGGTCGGGCCTGTTCGCCGAGGGCTGGGCGGTCTACGTCACCCAGGTGATGCTCGATGCGGGATATGGCGATGGCGACCCGGCCCTGTGGCTCAACCATTGGAAGTACTACCTGCGCTGCGTCACCAACGCGATCCTCGACGTGCGGATCCACACGATGGGGATGACGAGCGAGGAGGCGGTCGCGCTGATGGTCGACGGCGCGTTCCAGGAGCGGGCCGAGGCCGTCCAGAAGGACGAGCGCGCGCGGCTCAGCTCCACTCAGCTGTCGACGTACTTCGTCGGGTCGCTCGGCATGTGGGACATCGAGGACGCCGCGCGACGGCGTGCGGCGGTGGCCGCTGGCGCCTCGGCGGATGCGGTGCCGACGCCGCGGGTGGTCGGCGGCTACCCGGCGACCCCGGGCTTCGACCACCGTGCCCACCTCGAGGCCGTGATCTCCCACGGCGCCCCGCCGATCTCGATCCTGCGCCGGATCCTGCTCGCCGACGGCTAGGCCCGGGCGCCGTTCCCGGGCCTCCGGTCGGCGCGGGTCAGGGACGGCGCTTGGGGGCTGGTTTCGGGCCCGGCGGCAGGCCGGTGGCCTTCGGCAGGCGCGGCTTCGCTCTCCCGTGATTCGGGCCTGAGGCCTTCGCCGGCGCGGCGAGCGCGGCCCTGAGCGCATCGATCTGGTAGCCGGACGCTTCGCCGGCCTCGACCAGCCGCCGGGCGAGGACCGAGCGCTCGACGGGACGTCGAACGCGGGCGTCCGCAGGTGTCAGGGCGCGCTCGAGCCGGTCCGTCCAGGCGAGCAGCTCCGCCCACGACTCGCGGTGGAACCACTCGGCGTCGTCCCAGCGGTTGACCCGCAGGAACGAGCGGACGACCGGGTCGGCGAGCCACGCGTCCACCAGGCGGAGGGGGAGCGTGGCTGCACCACCGCGTCCCCTGAGTGTCGACGGCAGCGGCAGGTCCAGCAGGAGGCGAACCCGCTCGGCCGCCCACCACGCCCCCGCCTCGTCGATGCTCATCGATCGCAGCGCGTCCGCGACCGCGGGCGCGAGCCGCAGCTCCTCGAACCACGCCCGGCTCGTCGCCCCCACCGGCGCACCCGTGGGGAGCGCTCCGAGCGGCCGGAGCAGCGCCCAGACGCGGATCGCCGCGGCCTGGGACGCGTCGTCGATCCCGAGCGCGACCGGCTCCACCGCGTCGACGAGCGCTCGCACCGCCTCCTCGACCGACGCTCGGTCCCCGCCCGTGCCGGTGGACTCGGCCACGACGCCGACCAGGCGTCCGATCGTCGCGTCGTAGGGGTCGCTGATCGCGGCGCGCAGGGCCTCATGAACAGGCGCCAGCTGCAGCTCGCGGAGGGCGCCCTCGAGCGACGGCACGCCGCGACCGCCCAGCCGCTCGGCGAGCCGGCCCCACACGCCCGCGGCGTCGGACAGCTCGCGCAGCTCCCAGAACACGCGCGTCTCGTAGGCCCGCAGCGCGACGTGGAGGCCGCGGTCCCGGATCTCGGCGACCGAGCGCAGGTACTCGAGGCCCGACCGCTGCTCGCGCAACGCGAGCCAGCGGCCCTCGGCCGGCCCGTCGGCCACGTCGAGCCCGTCCGCCAGCGTCCGGCGCACCATCGCCTTCGACCCGTCGGCCCCCTTGAGCGCGAACCCGACCGAGTCGCGGATCCAGCCCGCCGTCTCCGCGTACCGGTTGTGGTAGACGATCAGCGACCGCGACGGCCCTGACCCGTTCGAATACGCGAACACGTGCTCGTCGACGCCGCCGCCGTCGGCCCCGAAGTCGTACAGCAGGAAGTCGCGCGCCTCGGCGAAGTCGCCCCGCCGGTGGAGCAGGGGGACGATCTCCCGCTCGTGGCGCTCGATCAGCCACGCGTCCGGCTGCTCGTCCAGGGACGCCCGCCGGAACTCCATGCCGTACTTCTCGGCGAAGCCCTCGAACTGTCCGTGCCCGAACATCGGCAGCCCGGGCAGGGTCGCCAGCAGCGTCGCCACCCCGACGTACTTGTCGCCCTTCCCGAACTGCTCGGCCGCCGACTTCTCGTCGGGATTGTTCATGAAGTTGACGTAGCGCTTGAGGATCTCGGGGTCGAACTCGAGGGTCTCCTTGAGCACCCGCCGGTAGCCCGCGTTGTCCTCGTCGCGCAGCATGTGCATGAACGCGCTGTTGTAGACCCGGTGCATGCCCAGGGTCCGGACGAAGTAGCCCTCGAGCAGCCAGAACGCCTCGGCGAGCAGCAGCGTGTCCGGTGCTTCGACGGCCACGCGATCGACGACCTCGCGCCAGAACTCAGCCGGCATTGCGGCGTCGAACTGGGCCTGGGACATGGTCCCGAACTCGGCCCGCGAGGGGATCGCGCCGCCGCCTTCGCCGGGGCCCGGGAACCACAGCCGGCGCACGTGCTTCTTGGCCAGCACCATCGCGGCATCGAAGCGGATGACCGGGAAGCGGCGGGCGACGTCGACGATCGTCCGGATCACCTGCTCCCGGACGGCGGCCTGGCTGAAGTCGAGCTGGGCGGTGTCGTTCCAGGGGAAGCTCGTGCCGTCGTTGCCGTGGTAGACGTAGCGCCGGTCGCCCGACCAGCGGTCCCGGCGCTCGAACACGACCGCCGCGTCGCTGTTGTCCCAGTAGTGGTCCTCGAGGCGGATCTCCACCCGCTCGTCCTGGGCGAGGTTCTCGCCGCCGAACGCGTAGCCGGGGTAGGGGGGCTCGGGCAGGGAGATGAACCACTCGGGGTGCTCGAGGACCCAGCGCGAGTCGATGCCCATGTGGTTGGGGACCATGTCCGAGGCCAGGCGGACGCCGCGCGCCCAGGCGCGGTGCCGGAGATTCGCCCAGGCCTCCTCGCCGCCGAGGTCGTCGGCGATCCGGTAGTCGTCCAGCGAGTACGCGGATGCCGCCGCGTCGGGGTTGCCGCGCCAGGTCTTGATCGTGCGCGAGGCGTGGCTTCGCTCCCACAGGCCGATCAGCCACAGGCCGGTGATGCCCCAGCGTGCGAGGCGGTCGAGCTCCTCGTCCGGGATCGCGTCCAGCGTGCGGATGTCGCGTTCATAGCGCCGCGACAGCTGGTCGAGCCAGACGTGGGTGCTCTTGGCGATGAGGACGAGGCGCGGCATCCAGGCGGAGTCGCTCGAGAACCGCTCCGGCTCGGCGTCCAGGCCCGTGAGGTCCGGCGCCTCGCCGTGTCCGCCGCCCCAGCCGCCGTCGCCGCCACCCCCGAACCGCAGGTGGAGGCCGCGCTCCTCCTCGGTGATGACGTCGAGCGTGATCAGCAGGCGGTCGAGCATCGCGTCGAGCTCCGCGCCCAGGAGGCCGCGCCAGTGCTCGCGGATGTAGCGCAGCTGCCCGGCGAGCGACGTCGGGTGCGCCCTTGCCGGCGCCCGGAGGAGCTCGACCAGGGTCTCGCCGTTGGGGCCGATCGGGGTCAGGTCGGCCTGGTAGGCCTCCAGCGCGGCGATCGTCTCCTGGCGCGGCAGGGCCGGCAGTGGCGTGTCGTCGACCAGGGCGCGCAGGGGCCGCGCGGCCGGGTTCTCGTTTGCGACACGGAGCAGCAGGAGCTCCTCGAGGCGCGTGGGCGCGGGGCGGTCGCCGACGTCCGGGAACTCGTCGGCGACGGCGTCGAGCACCTCGCCGAGGACCGGCTCGCCAACGGTCTCCTCGACGACGACCGTCGTGACCGGCATCGCCGTCTCCGGGACGAGCTCCGCCGCCTTGATCACGAGCAGATGGAAGATCTCGTGGAGGAGCTCGAACGCCGCGAGCTCGCCGGCCTGCGCGCTCGGTTCGCCCGCGCGGCGCGTGGCGTTGACCTTCGCGACGACCTTGCGAGCCGAGACGATGTCGGCGGCGAGGCCGCTCGGCCGCGGGCCGGCGGCGGGGGCCGGAGCGGCGAGAGCGTCAAGCCCGAACCGCTGCCGCGCGGTTCGCGAGATGGGCAGGGCTCGCATGCTGAGAGTGTCGCACCTCGCGTCTCGCGCGCTGCCGTTCCGGCGCCGCTGGCATGCCAGGCCGCGACGTACGCCAGCGGCGGCGAATCCTAGGCCGGGACGTGCTCCCGCGAGGCGTCGACGCGCTCGATGGCCCGGCGCAGGAGCTCGAGGCCTGCAGGGTCGAACTCGTAGCTCCACTCGCGGAGCCGCTCGGGGCGCTCGAAGCGGGAGTCGAGACCCAGCGCCATCGCCTCACGCGACAGCAGCACGATGTCCGCGTCGCGGTCGACGAGCTCCATCTCGGCCTCGGTGTGGGCGACCGCCGACACGATCTCGACACCGGTCGCTCCCGCGAGGGCCAGGACCTCCGCGATGTTCTCGACGCCGCGCTGCGACCCACATACCAGCCCGACCTTGGTGCCCGGCGGCAGCCCCGCCACTTCATGGACCAGCGACATGTAGCCGGGACCCACGAGCATGGCCACGACCGGTACCGCGCCACCGACGTACGCCTGTGCCTCGTCGGCGTGGAACGTCGTCGTCGCAACGAGGTCGTAGTGGTACCGGTCGAGGCGTTCGGGCAGCTCCTCGAGCAGCACGCCCATCGCCTCGATCCGCTCGGGGAACGCCTCGGTGATTCGTTCCGCGTCGAACGTCGCGTCCGCGGACGTGCACTCGGCGAACAGGACGCGCACGAGGGGGCCCGGCCGGCGGTGCTCGCTGGCGGCGGTGAACGTGGCCTGGGCGACCTCGTCGGGCGTGAACCCCAGCTGCGCCGCGCGCCGCAGCGTCTCCGCGACGATCCCGGCCAGGGCGTCCGAGCCGCGTCGGACCGGGGGACGGTCGACGACTCGCGTCCCCGCGCCGTGCCTGCCGACGACGTACCCCGCGTCGGCGAGGCGGCGGTACACCGCGCGCACCGTGTTGGGGTTCACGCGCAGCGCCGCGCCGAGCTCCCGCACCGGTGGCAGCCGAGTCCCCGGCTGAAGCCGGCCCGACTCGATCTGGTACGCGAGCTGCCAGTAGATCTGGGTCGAGATGGGGACGTCGGAGCCGCGCTCGATGTCGAGCTCGTGGCCGCCCGAGTTGGCCCCAAGCGAGGGCCGTTCGGCGGCGGTGGCGGATCCGATTCGGCTACTTGACATAGTGTACTAGTCCAACTACCGTGCAACTTGGCCTAGCGGACTATACCAACCGCTGTCGGAAGCCTCGAGGACGCGCCCCATGGACGTCATGTTGATCGCCATCATGCTGGTGTACGGCTTCTTCGTGCTCGCTGCGGTCACCGTCGGGGCCGACTCGCGCGACATGGCGGATGACCCCAACGGCTGGACCTCGCACGTCGGCCTGAGCTGATCTTCGCACGCCCGAGCGGGCATCACGTGGGCGCGGCCGCCTCCTCGATGGCGCGATCACGAGCGACGCGAACCACCTGGCGGACCGAAAACCGGCGCGCCTCGCCCGGCGCCAGACGCAACGGCCACGACAGCAGCAGGCTGCTGCCCTGATACACGCGTTCGAACCCGGATTCCGAGTTCGAGACGGTCTCGATCGGGCTCCACCAGGCGTCGGCCGGCGGCGTCGGGACCGCCGCCACCGCGACGCCAACCCAGTCGTTGCCATACCCGATCGACTCGACGGCGGCGGCCGCACCGCTGCCGTCGTGCGCGGACCGGACACCGCCGACGTCGTACCACGCCGAGGGGTTGCCGCCGCCACCGAGCAGATGCACCGACAGCTCGAGGCCCAGCCGGGTGTCGATCGCCTCCGAGCCCCCGTAGTGCAGCTCGAGGTCGATCACGAGCTCGGGCGCCAGGCGGGAGCCGAGCAGGCGGATGGACTTGCTGACGCTGATCGGCTTCCCGTCGACGACGCCGTTGCGCGACAGGGACGCCTGGCCCGGCGCGAGGTGGTCGACGGCGAACTCGCCGTCGCGCAGGTCGCCGAGCTCCGTCTCCGCGACGGTCGCGAACGCCTCGGGGGTCGTGTCGGGCGGGAGGAACCGCACGAGGCCCGATCGCCGTTCGTGGTCGTCGTAGAACAGCCGGGCGGCGAGGCCCTCCTCCTTGACCATGACGATGTCGTGGATCGACACCGGGGCGCCGTCGTCATCGCCGCCATCGCCACCGGTGCCGCCGGCGGCGTTCGAGGCCGCGGCGTCGTGCGCGCGCAGGGTCTCGTGATACGCCTCGGGCCGGCGGCGGAGGGCCGCGGCCAGCGCATGCCGGGCCGCGCGGATGTCCCAGCCGCCGATCCCGCCACCCTCCGCTGGCTTGATCGCGACGACCTGCCCGGCGTCGGCGAGCAGCACCTCGGGCAGCCCGTCCATGTCGAGGTCGAGCGAGGCGGCCGTCTCGAGCGTGCCGAGCGCCCGGTCCGCCGCGTCCTCCGCCGCGATCAGGTGCTCGTAGGTCGCCAGGCGCATGTGCGAGATGTAGATCCCGCCGAACAGCCCGTGCCAGTAGCAGTCGTTGGACTGGCCGCGGTGGAGGTGGTCGATCGCGGCGTCCTTGGCCCGCTCCATCGGCATCGCGGCGACCTTGGCCGAGGTGCGCAGCATCTGCTTGTGGAGGTCGTTGATCTCGCGGTATTTCACCTGGAAGTTGCGCCAGAAGCCGCCCCGCAGCCAGCGCGCCTCGGGGCGATGCGCCTTGACCGCGTCGTGGAGGAGCGGCACGAACACCACGTTCTCGTCGGGCGGCAGCGCCCACTCGCCCATCTCCGCGTACGACGACGTCGGGACGTATACGCGGCCGATCGGCGGCTCGCGCTCTAGCCACCCGGATGGGGTGACGGTCGTCAGCCAATCGCGGTTGGACTCGAGGGCATCGAAGAACCGGTCGATCCAGCGGCCTTCGCCCCAGCAGTGCGCGTAGGTGGTCGGCCAAGCGCCGAACTTCTCGCCGTCATCGCCCATCATCCCGACCCGGTCGCCGGCCTCGGTCGCGTGGTCGCGCAGGTAGCCGATGACGTCCTCGACGGCCCCGAACGGGATGCGGTAGCGCAGCCCCTGCTCGGTGCCGAACACGGTCAGCAGGTGCCCCTGGTCCTCGGTCGTGTACGCCCCCCAGAGGTTCTCTTCCGGGATCGACGCCGCGCGGAAGTGCTGGTCGTCGAGGATCGTCCAGCGATAGCCGGCCGCCTCGAGCGACGTCGGCAGGTCCGGCTCCCAGACCCGCTCGGCCAGCCACGC
>DATDJA010000102.1:0-7256 GCA_036520795.1 Candidatus Limnocylindrales bacterium | reverse complement strand
GCGGTCAGCGCGTCGACGTGAAAGCCGATGTCCACCGTGAAGTCGCCGGCCGGGATCCACGTCCACAGGGTGATGTCCAGGCCGTGCTCGCCGAACGGCTCGGCGTGGTTGAGCGCCGGGACGATGACCGCCAGCGCGACCAGCCACGTCAGGACGATCACGCCGATCGGCACGATCTCCGCGGCGCCGCGTCCGAAGCGGAACTGCAGCCGCCGCCCGAACAGCGCGGTGAAGGCGAACCCGGCGATCGGCAGCAGGATGATCAGCGGGATCAGGATCCCGTAGATGCCGGGATCAGCGGACCCCTCGACGGCTCCCTCGGTCGCTGCGAGGGCGATGCTGGGCAGCAGGTGCATCGTTCCCGCCTACTGCCGCATCGCGTCGTACTCGTCGACGAGCGGCGTCTTGCGGTTGCGGTAGATGGCGATGACGATCGCGAGGCCGACCGTCGCCTCGGCGGCCGCGGCCGCCATCACGATCAGCGCGATGACCGAGGCCTCGACGACGAGCGACGTGCTGAACGCGCCGAACGCGATGATCGAGAGGTTCACCGCGTTGAGCATCAGCTCGATCGACATCAGCATGCTGATCGCATTGCGCCGGGCGAGGAAGCCGAACGAACCGATCGCAAAGAGGATCCCCGCCAGGACGAGGTAGGCGTCGAGTGACTGCGCCATGCCGTCGAGCGCGCTGAGCATCAGTCGATGCCCCCGTGCTCTTTCTTGGCCAGGAACACACCGCCGATCACGGCCGCGAGCAGCAGCACGCTGACGACCTCGAACGGGAGCACGAAGCTGCCGAACAGGGTCTCCGCCACGCTTCGGGTATCGGTCGGGTTCAGGGTGTTGCTGACCGGCCAGTCCGTCGACACCACCGCGAGGGTGATCACGATCGCGAGCAGGATCCCGGCGACCGCCGCGGGCCCCGCCTGCGTCTGGAACACGAGCCGGCTGGGCGCCGCCTTCGTCTGGGTGAGCATGATCGCGAACAGCACGAGCACGCTGATCGCGCCGATGTAGACGAGCACCTCGGCCGCGGCCACGAACGGCGCGCTGGCGATCACGTACAGGCCTGCCAGGGCGGCGAAGCAGACGATCATCGCGAGGGCGCAGCGGATGATGTTGCGCATCGTGACGACGAGCAGCCCGGAGATCAGCATGACGCCCGCGAGCGTCATGAACAGGAGGTCGTCCCACCCGATCCCGAGGAACGGGATCGTCTCAGGCAGCGTCACGCGGTCCTCTCAATGGTCGTGTGCGTGGCCCGCCGAGGCCGTCGTCGCCGGCAGCGATCCGTGCCCGTTCCCGTTGCCATGGCTGTGCCCGTTCCCGTTGCCATTGCCGCCGATCGACGGGGGCAGGACCGGCAGCAGCCGCGCAGGGTCGAGGAGGCGGCCCTCGGCGCGCGCCCGGTCGGCCCAGTCGCGCTCCTTGCGGATGTAGCTCATCTCCGTCTCGCGCTCCACGGCCGCGAGCGCGAGGAGGTCGATCATCGGCTCCTCGCGGGAGGTGTGGCTGAGCTCGAACTGGTCGCTGTCCCGGACGGCGTCGTAGGGACAGGCGTCGACACAGATCCCGCACAGGATGCAGCGGCTCTCGTCGACCTCGTACTTTTGCAGCACCCGCGGCTTGGGCATCAGCGCGCCGGTGGGGCAGGTCTCCGCGCACCGGCCGCAGGACACGCACGGCGTGTCGTTGAGGCTCATGTCGAGGGGGGTCGTGACGAGGGTGTCGAACCCGATGCGCATGAAGTCGTAGCACGCGGCGCCCACGACCTCGGCGCACACGTTCGCGCAGCGGCCGCAGTCGATGCAGCGCGACGGCTCGCGCAGGATGAACGCGTGGCTGTCGTCGCGGACGTAGTCGTGGTTGACGCCGGTGAACCGGTTCTCGGTCACGCTCCGGTACCCAGCACCCTGGTGGAACGCCGGCTCGAGCGTCTTGAGCGTCGTCCCGTACTCGATCCCGAGGCGTCGCAGGTCGCAGAACCCGATCGCCTCGCAGGTGCACTGGAGGCAGCGGGTGGACTCGGCCATCGCCTCGTCGCGGGTGTACGGGATCTCGTACTCGATGTAGTTGCGGTTGCGGGCCTCGGCCTCGAGCGCCTTGAGCCGGTAGCGGGGCTCCTTGATCTCACCCGTGAACGGCACGATCGAGAGGAACTCGGGCTGTGGCTCCGCGAGCGTCTGGCGGGTTCGGATGGCCGTCAGGTCGTTGCCTTTGAGGTAGGCGTCGACCGCATATGCCGCGCGCCGTCCCTCCGCGATCGCCTGGACGACGGTCGCGGCGCCGATCCGGACGTCGCCGGTGCCGAACACGCCGGGCCGGGCCGTCTCGAAGGTGACGGCGTCGGCGCCGAGGCGGCGCTGCTTGGTGGCGACCGGGCCCTCGGAGCCTGGCCGGATCCAGTCGAGCTCGGGGCCCTGGCCGATGGCCAGCAGCACGCGGTCGCAGGGGATCGTGAACTCGGTGCCGGGGGCCGGCGCGGGGCGGCGGCGGCCGGAGGCGTCGGGCTCGCCGAGGGCCATGCGGATGAACTCGACGCCCGTCACCTTGCCGGTCTTCTCGTCGGTGATCACGCGGGTCGGGCCGGCCTGGAAGATGGCGGTGACGCCTTCCTCGATCGCCTCGTGGACCTCGTTGCTGGCCGGCATGTCCTTCATGTCGCGGCGGTAGACGAGCGTGACCTCGCTGGCGCCCTGGCGGACCGAGGTCCGCGAGCAGTCCATCGAGGTGAACCCGCCGCCGATGACGACGACCCGGCTGCCCTCGTGGCCCGGGTAGGGCAGACCGAGCGTGGCCGTGCGCAGGTACTCGAGGCCGTCGATGACGCCGTCCGCGTCCTCGTTGGGGATGCCCAGCTTGTTGGTGTCGTAGCAGCCGATCGCGACGACGACCGCATCGAAGCCCTGATTCTGGAGGTCGTCGAGCGTGAAGTCGCGCCCCAGGCCCTTGTTGCATTCCATCTTGCCGCCGAGGCGGGTGACCGACTCGTACTCGGCCTCGAGGACCTCGACCTTGGGCAGGCGATACTGCGGGATCCCGTAGCGGAGCATGCCGCCGGGCGAGGGGTCGCGCTCGAACACCGTCACGTCGTGGCCGGCCAGCAGCAGGTAGTAGGCCGCAGCCATGCCGGCTGGGCCGGAGCCGATCACGGCGGCACGACGGCCGCTGGTCGCCTGCTGCTCGAACGGCAGCGGCGGGTCGAGGTCCTCGTCGAGCATCGCCCGGATGACCTGGTCGCCGGCATAGCGATGGCTGTCGCGGATCGCGATCGCCTCGTCCACCTCGTCCCGCCGGCAGTGCTCCTCGCACGGGGCCGGGCACACGCGGCCGAGGACGGAGGGGAACGGGATCGTGCGCTTGAAGATCCGGGTCGACTCGCGCCAGTTGGCCTCGGCGTTGGCCTTGAGGAAGCCCGGGATGTCGATGTGGCTGGGGCACTTGTTCTGGCACGGGGGCAGGCAGTAGGCGTTGTGGTCGGAGAAGATCAGCTCGAGGTTCGTCCGCCGCAGCCGGCGCATCTCCTCGGTCTGGGTCGCGACGACCATGCCCTCCTCGGCCTGGCGTGAGCACGAGATCGGCGGGTTGTCCTCGCCCTCGACCTCGACGACGCACATCCGGCAGGCGCCGAAGCCCGGCAGCTTGGGCTCGTAGCACAGCGTCGGGATCTCGATCCCGTTGTCGCGGCAGACCTCGAGGATCGTCTGGCCCTCGAGACCCTCGACGACCCGCCCGTCGACCTCGATCCGGATCGCGGGCGTGTTCTGCGGCCGCTGGGGTGCCTGGGTCGTGAGCAGCCGCTCGGCGTGCGAATCGCCCTGCGGAGTGACCGTGTCGAGGACGGCCGGGCGGTCCGGGCGCGATTGGACGCGGCGCTCGGGCGGGCGTTCGGGACGGATGATCAGGTCAGCCATTCGCGGGTCCTAGTGGGCCGCGCCCGCCGCCACCGCGATCGGCTGACAGACGCCGGCGGGGCATGAGCTGCGCAGGATGTGATCGTCGATCTCGGAGCGGAAGTATCGCATCCCCGAGGTGAAGGCCAGGGTCGCCAGGCGCTCGTGGTCGCACAGGCCGCTGGCCGCGACATCGTGCGCGAGATCGCCAAGGAGGACGGCATCGGTGGGCTTCGGGCGCCCGGTGGCGATCCGGTCGCCGATCTCGTACAGGCGCCGCAGCCCGATCCGGCAGGGGATCGTCTTGCCGCACGCCTCGTCCGCCGAGAACCGGGTCAGGAGCCGCGCGAGGTCCACGATGCACGCCCGTTCGTCGGCGACCACGACCGACCCGGATCCCATGTGGGCGCCGGCCTCGCGGAGGGGTCCGTAGGTGTAGGGCGTGTCGAGCTGGTCGGGTGGCAGCAGGCCGCCGGTGGGGCCGCCGACCAGCACGGCCTTGACCGTCTGCTTGCCCTTGCCGCCTGCGAGGTCGACGAGCTTGCGCAGCGGAGTCCCCAGCGGGACCTCGGCGATGCCGCCACCGGCGGGTCCGCGCAGCTGGACGAGGACGGTCCCCGGGCTGTCTTCGGCGCCGATCGCGGCATACGCGGCGCTGCCCTGGCGCACGATCCACGGAACGGCGGCCAGCGTCTGGACGTTGTTGACGACCGTCGGCCGCCCGAACAGGCCCTTCTCGGTCGGGTAGGGCGGCTTCTGCTCCGGTTGGCCGCGCTTGCCCTCGAGCGCCTTGAGCAGGACGGTCTCCTCGCCCAGCATGAACGCGCCCTGGACGGGGCGGATCGTGACGGTCACGCGCTGGCCGCTGTTGAGGACGTTGTCGCCCAGGAAGCCGGCCTCCTCGGCCGCGAGCGCCGCGCCCTCGAGGCGCGTGACCAGCGCCTGGTCGTCGGCCCGGACCGCGAGGATGGCCTCGGTCGCGCCGGTCGCGAACGCGGCGATGGCGAGGCCCTCGAGCACGAGCCACGGGTCTGCGGCAAGCAGCACGGCGTCCGTCCGGACGCCGGGATCCGCGCCGTAGCCGTTGGCGACGACATAGCGCTGGCCGGCGGGCTGCGACGCCGCCGCGCGCCACTTGTCGCCGGTCGGAAAGCCCGCCCCGCCACGCCCGCGCAGGCCCGACGCCGCGATCGTCGCGATCGTGCCCGTGGGCCCCAGGTCCCGGATCGCGATGCGCAGGCCCTCGAACGCGCCGGCGCGGGTCGCCGCGTCGAGGTCGCCCGGATCCTTCCGCAGGGCTGCGACCCGACCGGTCAGGACCGCGGGC
This sequence comes from Candidatus Limnocylindrales bacterium, assembly GCA_036520795.1. Lineage (GTDB taxonomy): Bacteria > Chloroflexota > Limnocylindria > Limnocylindrales > CSP1-4 > CAIXZV01. Next base: position 2,034 of record DATDJA010000102.1, on the reverse strand, counting down.
CAGTCGCGAGGCGTGGTCAGGAAGGCGGTCACCGCGCGCTCGCCTCTGCGCCGTACCCGAGCGAGGCGTCGAGCGCCGAGCGATACGCCGACTCGATCGCGAGGTGGGCCTCGCCGGCGGACTCCGCCTCGATCACCGGCGGCTCGAGCCGCAGGTGGCGGTAGTAGGTCGCCGTGCCGTAGATCATCGCGTACCAGGTGCCGGTGATCCGCGAGATGTGCTTGAGCGCGCCGACCGGCAGGTAGCCGTACTCCGCCTGGGTCTCCTCGAGGATCGTGAGCAGCGCCCTGGGGTCGTAGTCGTGGCGATCCAGGATCTCGTCGAGCGCAGTCGTGTCGATCGGGTCGAAGCGGGCGAAGGCGGCGTCGGGCACGGTTCGGCCGGACCGGCGCAGCGCCGACTCCTCGCGCCGCTCGCCGTAGGTCTCGGGCGGGCCCCAGTGGACGTGGAACCGGCCCTTGGTGTCGATGCCGCCCATGTCGATGCACTCGATCGGGCAGGCCTGCGCGCACTGGAAGCAGGTCTCGCACTTGAGCGTGCCGTACTCGTCGTAGAGCAGCTGGAGCCGGCCCCGGAACTTGGGCGCGACGTCGGCGGGCTGCTCGGGCCAGCGGACCGTGGCCTTGGGGGCGAAGAAGCGCTTCAGGGTGAAGCCCATCCCGCGGACCATGCCCATGCCCGGAACGATGCTCACAGCCCGCCCCGGAGTCCGTCCACGACGACGATCGCGGCCGCCGTGAGGAACAGGTTGAGCAGCGCGGCCGGCAGCAGCCACTTCCACGCGAAGCCCATGAGCTGGTCGATCCGGACGCGCGGCAGCGTGCCCCGCATCCACACGAACAGATACACGAACAGGAACGTCTTGAGCAGGAACCACGCCAGGCCGGCGACCCAGTCGAGGCCGAGGTAGGTGACCCCGAACAGCAGGCCGATGATCACGACGTTGAACGTGAGGAATCCGAGCAGCAGCGCCTGCCAGGCCGGCCGCGAGCTCTGCGCGAGGAAGAACGGCGCCGCGAAGGCGAGCGTGAAGATCACCGGCGCCGTGGCCAGCAGCACGACCAGGTTGTTGCCCAGCTGGCCCGGGTCTAGAGCGAGCTGGATCTCCGGGAAAGCGAACGGCGCGTTCCAGGCCCCGAAGTACAGGGTCACCATCAGCGCCGAGATGATGAACACGTTCACGTACTCGGCGAAGAACAGGAACCCGAAGCGCATGCCCGAGTACTCGGTCGCGAAGCCGGCCACGATCTCCGAGTCGGCCTCGGTGAGGTCGAACGGGGTCCGGTTGGCCTCGGCGGTGGCGGCGATGAAGAAGATCAGCGCGCCCAGGGGCTGGCGGAACACGAACCAGTCCGTGAACCAGCCCGCCTGCTGCACGCCGATCTGGTTGACCGACATCGTGCCGGCCAGCAGGATCAGGCCGACGACCGAGAGCGTGAGCGGGATCTCGTACGAGACGACCTGCGCGGCCGACCGCAGGCCGCCGACCAGCGAGTACTTGTTGAAGCTCGACCAGCCGGCCATCAGCAGGCCGACCACGGTCATGCCGCCGACGGCGAACAGGTACAGCAGGCCGATGTTGAGGTCCTGGCCGACCAGCCCTGGCCCGAACGGGATGACGAGGAAGGTCATGACCGCGGTCAGGAACACGACCACCGGCGCCCAGGTGAACACGATGCTGTCGGCGCCCGTCGGCGTGAAGTCCTCCTTCATGAGGACCTTGAGCCCGTGCACGACCGAGAGCAGCGACCCGGCGGGCCCGACGCGGTCGGGTCCGAGACGAAGGTTCATCAGCGCGATGACCTTCATCTCCATGTAGATGATGATGAACGCGGCCGGGATGCTGAACAGCAGGATCGCCGTGACCGAGACCACGAAGCGGACGATCTCGATGTTGTCGTTGAGGATCCCCAGCAGCCAGGGCCCGATGTAGACGGCGAGAATGATCGTCAGGATCGGCCCGACGACCAATACCAGGAACAGCAACGGCAGCAGGATCTTCCCAACAGGGGTCAGATTGCTGAACGCCCGATT
>DATDJA010000101.1:0-5981 GCA_036520795.1 Candidatus Limnocylindrales bacterium | reverse complement strand
GGATCAGTCGTGATCCTGGGCGACCTCGTCGGCAGCGTCGACGGTGCCCTCTCCTTCGGCCCGCCTGCCTTCACGGCCGATCCCGACCGGTCGCGCAAGTCGCTGGAACGAGTCGCGGGAATCGGAGTCGCCCGCCTGCTGTTTTCGCACGGACCAGAGGTTTCGGACCCGAACGAGCGCGTCGTCGGTCTCCTGGCCTCGCCGGCGTAGCGTGCCCGAACCGCACAGTGGAGACGCGACCCGTCACGTCGAAGACGCCGGTCCGAACCAGGTGGTCAGCGCGTCGGTGAGCCCCACCTGCGTCTGGTCTCCTACCCAGGCCACGTAGCCGTCGGGCCGGATCAACACGGCCGATGGAGCCTCCACCGAGCCCAGCACCGGAAGCTCCCACGGACCGTCGTACCTGGCTTCGATGAGCTGGACCCGATGCGCCCAGGGCGTGATGTCGAGCCTGCCGGGCGTACCCAGATTGAGCAGCACTGGCCGGGCATCGGGCAGCAGGGCGAACACCCGGAGCGGGCCGTCGGCGGTCACGATGTCGAGATCGGGCATGCGGCGTCCGAGCAGCGGGTGGCCCTCGCCCAGGTCGTAGTGGACGTCCAGGCCGGACATCATCGCGGCGAACCGCCGGCGGGGCTCGTCCATGGCCAGCAGCTCCGACACGCTGTCGCGCAGTGCCTCGGTGCGATCGTCGGCGCGCGTGAGCGCGACCTGGGCCATCGTGTTCCGGAGCACACGGGCACCGACCGGGTGCCGCTCGTCGTGGTACGTGTCGAGCAGGCTGTCGGGCGAGATGCCCTCGACCACTTGGGCGAGCTTCCAGCCGAGGTTCACCGCATCCTGGACGCCGATGTTGAGGCCCTGCCCACCGACCGGGGAGTGCACGTGGGCAGCGTCGCCGGCCAGCAGGACCCGGCCCTTGCGATAGGCGGAGGCCTGGCGGGTCACGTCGGTGAACCGGGTGATCCAGGTCACGTTGTGGATCCCGTAGTCGGTCCCGTAGACGGCAATGAGGCCGTCGCGAAGATCCTCCACCGTGGGCTCGCGGGTGCCGACCTGCGGCTCGGTCAGCATGACCCCGACTGTGCCGCCGGGGCTGTAGACCACCGCGCCGTCCTTGACCTCGTACTCGATCTTGCCCAGCGCATGCGTTCCCGACGGCGTGCGGCGAACGCCAAGCTCGGGCTCCTCGGTCATCTCGACCTCGGCGAGCAGGGCGCTCGTCGTCGGATCCCAGCCGGGGAACTCGATGCCGGCTTCCTTGCGGACCAGGCTTCGTCCGCCGTCGCACCCAACCAGGTACTGCGCGCGCACGCCTCGGCCGTCAGACAGGGCGACATCTACACCGGCGTCGTCCTGGACGAACCCGGTCACCTCGGTGCCGTAATGGATCGGGACCTCCAGCTCGACAAGCCAGCCGGCGAGGAGGCGCTCGATGTGCTTCTGCCACAGCCCGAGCCCGTACGGATGCCGGGTCGGGAAGTCGCTGATATCCAGGCGGATCATGCCGAATCCGGCGACCTGGGCGATCTGCCCTTCGGCAAGGAACCGATCGGCGATGCCGCGCTGGTCGAAAACCTCGATGGTGCGCGACTGCAGACCGCCGGCGCGCGAACCCGGCAGATCCTGATTGGGACGACGCTCGACGATCGTGACCTCCACGCCGGCCAAGGCCAGCTCGCCCGCCAGCATCAGCCCCGTCGGGCCGCCGCCGGCAATCACCACCGCGCTCGTGGCCCGATCGCGGGCCATCACGGGAGCTCGCGGACCAGGTAGACCACGTCGCCACGATCATCGGTGGCTGTGTGGTGCGTGAGGAACCCGAGCTTATCGAGCACCCGGAGTGACGCCGCGTTCCACGGCCGCACGGTCGACCACAGGCGCTGCCGACCCGTCGCCGCTGCGGCATCCACAAGCGCCTGCCCTGCTTCCGTTGCATAGCCGTGTCCGTGGAACCGCTGGAGCAGCTCGTAGGCGATCTCCGGCTCGTCCAGGGTGCAGCGCCCGATGACGAGGGCGCAGTAGCCGATCACGTCGCCCTCCGCGCGACGCCCGATCGCGAGGGCGCCGATCCCGAGCTCGAGCGTGAGATCCCGGAATTGCGCGAGGCGCGCCGTGGCCGCTTCGAGCGTCGGCATGTCCTCCCCGCGCTCGGCGACCAGCTCGCGATACCAGGCGGCGTCGCGCTCGTCACGAAGCCGGAGGGTCAGCCGCTCGGTCTCGATGGCGAGCGACATCGGTTGCCACGGCATGGAATCAAGGTACTGGACGGCCGTTGACCCGGACGAAGCCTCAGGCGCTTGACAGGTGACCAATCAGTCACCTATTGTCCGGGCATGGACGACGAGGTGTTCAGGGCGCTGGCCGATACCAGTCGGCGGACGCTGCTGGACCAGCTCTTCGAGCGTGATGGCCAGACGCTGGGAGACCTGGAGGCGGCCCTGCCGGCGATGACCCGGTTCGGCGTCATGAAGCACCTGCGGGTCCTGGAGGCGGCCGGCCTTGTGACCAGCAGGAAGGTGGGGCGAGAGCGCCACCACTACCTGAACGCGGTCCCCATCCGCCGCATCCACGATCGATGGCTGGACCGCTACCGCATCCGCGCGGCGGACCTGCTCGACGACCTTCGCATCGCACTGGAGACACCGATGACCGCGCACAGCGCCGACGTGGCGGCTCCGCCCCGCTATGTGTTCACGACCTACATCCGCGCCACGCCGGAGCGAATCTGGCAGGCGCTGACGGACTCGGACTTCACGGTCCGCTACTACTACAACAGCACCGTCCACAGCGATTGGGCCGTCGGGAGCCCGTACGAGTACCGGATCGAGGGGGACCCGGCCATCGAGGGCGAGGTCCTCGAATCCGATGCCCCACACCGCCTCGCCCTGAGCTTCCACGCCCTGTGGTCGGACGCCGTCCGCGCCGACGCCCCCTCGACGATGATCTTCGAGATCGACGACGCCGGTCCCGGGGTCTCGAAGCTCACGGTGATCCACGAGGACCTCGAGGGTCGCAACGCGACGCGCGAGGAGGTCGTTGGTGGCTGGCCGCTCATCGCCGCCGGCCTGAAGACGCTGCTCGAGACCGGCGAGCCCCTGATGGCCCGGGAGGCGGCCGAGACCGCCTGACCCTCGCCTACGACGCGGCGGGGCGGCGCCGACCAAGCTCCGCCCCGCAGCGTTCGATCCCGCCCCCTGCTGCGCTTCTGACAGGCACTCAAAGAACGGATGCTCGTCTGCTCGTCTACCGGCATCCAGTCGCTACGTGCGTGCATGGCAGCCATTGACCCGGTTCGGGCCCGGGCAGGGCACGGAAACGGCGCGATTTGGGCCGTTCCGCTGACGAAGACCCGCGTCAGGAATATGTGCCGGAATCGGAGCGACGAGCGGGCCGCGGCGGCTCCCCTACGACTGGGGTGCGGCCGCGTCCGATTCCCGCCGCCGGAAACTGTACGCGACCAGGATCGTGATCGTCATGAACGTCAGCGACGCGGCGTTCGAGATGATCAGCGCCCAGTTCCAGATCGAGAACCCGTACGAGATCCAGATGATGAAGCCGAGGTCGAGCAGCGTGAGGTAGCCGATCGAGACGTCGCGGCTCGAGCGCGTCGCGAGCATCCGGCGGATCTGGAGCGACGGCGCCAGGGCCATGAGGATCCCGGTCAGGGTCGCCGCGATCGCGAGGTACTCGGAGAGGACCATCAGCCCTTCGCTGCCTGAGCGGCCCGAGCCTCGGCCTTGCGCGCGCGCTTCCCCGCCTGGTACTCGGCCAGGGCCTCGGCCGAGTCGACGTCACCGAGCGTCGGGGTCTTGGGCCGGACCTCCTCCCAGCCGGCGGGCTTGATCCCGTAGCGGTTGCCGAGGAGCGCGACGATCGTCCCGGCCTTCATCTCGCCGATGCCCGGCAGCGCGATCAGCCGCTTGTGGAGGTCCTTCGCGTCGGCGGCCTCGGACCAGATCCGCGACGCGTCGCCGCCATACCCCGCGGCGATCGCCGCGCACAGCTCCTGGACGCGGCCGGCCATGTTGCCCGGGAATCGGTGCAGCGCCGGCGGCGTCCGGAAGACCGTCGCGAGCGCCTCGGGGTCGTACCCGGCGATCGCCGCGGCGTCCAGGGTTCCGATGCGTCGCTGCAGCTCGAGCGGGCCCGAGAACGCCTTCTGGACGGTGACCTGCTGATCGAGCGCGAACCCGATGAGCAGCGCCAGGGGATCGGTCGCGATCAGGGCGTCTGCAGCAGGGTCGCCGGTGAACGGGAGATGGTCGGGCGGGACGGGGAGGCTCATGCGGCCATCGTACGCGGCTAGCATGGCGGGATGCGAAAGCCCCCCTTCGCCGACACCACCGATCAGATCGCCGTCCGCGTCGGGCGGCTGCTCGACGTGGCGTCGGGCGCGTATCTGCCGGATCGCACGCTGCTGGTGCGCGACGCGCGCGTCGAGGCGATCGCGACGACCGGCGACGGCGTGCCCGACGGCGCGCTCGTCATCGACCTCGCCGGGCTCACGGTCCTGCCCGGCCTCATCGACACCCACAGCCACCTCGTCGGTGAGGTCCAGACGGCCGGCGTCCCGGGCACCACGACGTCGTCGGCCCAGGACGCGCTGCTGGGCGTCGCAAACGCCAGGGCGACCATCGAGGCCGGGTTCACGAGCGTGCGCGACGTGGGCACGTTCCGGGCCTTCGTCGACTGCGCGCTGCGCGACAGCATCGACGCCGGTGATGTCGACGGCCCGCGGATGCAGTGCGCCGGCGCGTTCATCACGGCGCCCTGGGGCGGCGGCGACGTCGTCGGCCTGGCCCACGACATCCGGCTCCCCGACGACCTGCGGTTCGGCGTCGTCACGTCTCCGTCCGAGGTCCGCGAGCGCGTCCGCCGGCTGCTGATCGGCGGCGCCGACCTCATCAAGTGCATCGGGACCGGTGCGGTGCTGACGAAGGGCGGCGTCCCCGGTGCGCCCGAGCTGTCCGAGGACGAGCTGCGGGCTGCCGTCGAGGAGGCCGGCCACTACGGCAGGTTCGTGGCCGTCCACGCCCACTCGTCGCTCGGTGCGCAGCGCGCGATCCGGGCCGGCGCCCGGTCGGTCGAGCACGGGTCGATGATCGACGACGAGACGATCGCGATGCTCGCCGACACCGGCACCTTCTATTCGGTCGACCTGTACGACGGCGAGTGGGCGCTCGAGAACGGCGGGGCCGAGGGCTGGCCGGCCGAGACGATGGCCAAGCTCGCCTACACGATGGATACCGGCGTCGAGGTGCTGCGCAAGGCCGTCGAGCGGGGCGTGCGGATCACGTACGGCACCGACAGCGGCGTCTACCCGCACCACCTCGTCGCGAAGCAGTTCGCCTGGTTCGTCCGGTGTGGGATGTCGCCGATCGACGCGATCCGTTCCGCGACGCTGACCGCGGCCGAGTGCATGGGCTGGTCCGACCGGGTCGGCTCGCTCACGCCGGGACGGTTCGCCGATCTCGTCGCCGTGGACGGCGATCCGCTGACGGACGTGACCGTCCTCGAGCAGCCGGTAGCCGTGGTCAAGGGCGGGCGCGTGGTCCTCGACACGCGGACCGGCTGAAGGTCCCGCCGGCATGCTGCTCGGCATCGACCACCTCGTGATCGCGGTCCGCGATCCGGACGCGGCGGCAGCGGCCCTCGAGCGGGACCTCGGCATCGCGTTCAATGGCGGCGGGCGGCACGCGGCGTGGGGCACCTTCAACCGCCTCGCGTTCTTCGGGGACACCTACCTCGAGCTGATCGCCGTGTTCGATCGCAGGCTTGCGGGCTCCCCGACGGGATCGGCGGTGGCGCGGGCCTCGCTGGCCGTCCTCGACGCGGGGGGCGAGGGCTTGGCGTCCTTCGCCCTTGCGTCGGACGACATCGGGGGTGACGTGGCGCGCCTCCGCGCAAGCGGATCATCGATTGGGCCGCCCATCGAGGGTTCCCGGGCGAGGCCCGACGGCGAGGTCGTTCGCTGGCGG
>DATDJA010000100.1:0-3884 GCA_036520795.1 Candidatus Limnocylindrales bacterium | reverse complement strand
GAGCGGCGCAGCCACGCGAACAGCCCGCCAGCCAGCCCGGCACCGATGATGCCGAACACCGAGGCGACCAGGGCCGCCTGTCCGCCGTGGATGTCGAACACCTGGGTCGCCAGCAGGCCGCCCGCGCCGAACATCGCGATGAAGCCGAGCAGCAGCGGTGTGACCGAGGTCCCGCCGATCTCGAGGCCGAACGCGTCGAAGATCCCGCCGAGGATGTCGTCGAAGACAACGGTGATCAGCAGCAGGACGCCGCCCACGAGCGTGGCGGCGGCGAAGACGAAGTCCTCGACCGGGATCGTGATCACCCGAGCAGCATAGGGCGCGCCGATGCGGGTTGAAAGGCGGTTCGGCGGCCGCCTGGGCCTAGCCGGAGGCCGGGTAGTCGGCGCCTTGCGGGTCGTCGGGCGACCCGAACAGGAGGTCGAGCCAGGAATCGAGGGGCGACGCGCGCTCGACGACGGCGCCCAGCCGAACGGCGGCCGAGCCGGGCGCATCCTCGGTCAGCGGCGGCGCGTCGTCGGCGAGGACGAACGGGATCTCGCGCGGATGACCCATGCGGTATTCACGCGCCTGCTGCTCGATGTACGGGAGCCGCTGGATCTGGGCGAGCTCGCGCTGCGCGGCCGCGACCTCCCGCGCGAGCGTGGCGTTCGCCGCGCGCATGCCGTCGGCTCGGGTCGACGCCTCGCTCGCTTCGCTCACCTGGCGCGCGAACAGGACGATGATCCAGGCCGCGATCAGCGCCCCGAGCAGGAGCGCGACGCGCCGGCGGGTCAACCCGGCGACCGAGAGGTCCGACAGGTTGGCGGCCGCGGCCGCGGCGGGGGTTGGGGCGGCGACCTCCGGCTCCGGCCGCTCCGTGCGATCGGGTTCGGAATCGGCGGCCGTCGGACGTGTCCGGGGTCGAGGCATTGGGCCGAGGGTAGCTTCGCTCGATTCGGGTGTCAACTTCGCCCGGCAACCGATTCACAGGGCGGAATCTCCGCGCCTGATCGAAGGTCGTGACACGCGAGCTGTCACGGCGTGCATGCAGGGTGGCGTAGACTGCGCGCCAAACCGATCATGCGTTCGATATCCGTGCCGGAGCCGAGCTGATGCGCACCTACGCCCCAGCCCCCACCATCGCCGTCCTGGACCGGCTGCTCGAGGAGCCGTCGCTCGCCCGCGGCGTTCTCCACCACGAGGTCCGGCCGGCGGTCGACGCCGAGTTCGGCGAGTGGCCGGCCTGGCTGGACCCGAGGCTTCGCGCCGGCCTGGCCAGGCGCGGGATCGAGCGGCCGTATGTCCACCAGGCCGCGGCAATCGAAGCGGTCCATGGCGGCGAAGACATCGTCGTGGTCACGCCCACGGCGTCCGGCAAGTCGCTGTGCTACATGGCGCCGGTCCTCCAGGCGCTGGCGGAGGACCCGTCGGCGCGAGCCCTGTTCCTGTTCCCCACCAAAGCGCTGGGGCAGGACCAGGTCGCCGAGCTGTCGGAGCTCGTCCGGGAGGCGGAGCTCGAGGTGTCGTCCGCCTGCTACGACGGGGACACGCCCGCGCCGATCCGGTCGGCGATCCGCAAGGCCGGGCAGGTCGTGGTGACCAACCCCGACATGCTCCACTCGGCGATCCTCCCCCACCACACCAAGTGGTTCCAGCTGTTCGAGCAGCTCCGGATCATCGTGATCGACGAGCTGCACATGTACCGGGGCGTGTTCGGCAGCCACGTCGCGAACGTCCTGCGGCGGCTGCTCCGGCTGTGCGCCCACTACGGCAGCAGCCCCGTCATCGTGTGCTGCTCGGCCACGATCGGGAACCCGTCGGAGCTGGCAGAGCTGCTGGTCGGCCGCCCCGTCCGGACCATCGACCGCAACGGCGCGCCCGCCGGGGAGAAGCACCTGCTCCTCGTCGATCCCCCGATTCTCGACGGCTCGACGGGCGCGAGGGGCTCGGCGCTGACCCTGGCCGAGCGATGGGCGCTCCCGTTCCTCCGCGCGGGTCGCCAGACGGTCGTGTTCGGGCGCTCGCGGGTCGCCGTCGAGATCATGCTCTCGAACCTGCGCGAGGCGCTGCGGATGGACCTTGGGCCGCGCTCGAAGCTACGGGGCTATCGCGGCGGATACCTGCCGACCGAGCGTCGCTCGATCGAGCGAGGGCTGCGCGACGGCGAGATCCTCGGCGTCGTGAGCACCAACGCGCTCGAGCTCGGGGTCGACATCGGGCGCCTCGACGTCGCCGTCCTGGCCGGCTATCCGGGCTCGATCGCCGCCACCTGGCAGCAGATGGGGCGGGCCGGCCGGCGGGGCGACGTCAGCGTCGCGATCCTCGTCGCGTCGCCCGCCCCCGTGGACCAGTACGTCATCCATCACCCCGAGTTCCTCCTGGGCGGCCAGCCCGAGGAGGCTCGCCTCGACCCGGACAACCTCCACGTCCTGCTGGCCCACCTGCGGGCGGCCGTGTTCGAGCTCCCGTTCGACCCGGGCGACCGGTTCGGCCCGGAGCCCGCCGACGGGCTGCTCGGCTTCCTCGGCGAGGGCGGCCAGGTCCGCCAGGCGGACGACGGGCGCTGGTACTGGAGCTCCGAGAACTTCCCCGCCTCGGAGATCTCGCTCCGGTCGGCGGCGCCCGAGAACGTGGTGATCATCGACACGACCCCGGACCGGCCGCGGGTCCTGGGCGAGGTTGACTTGTTCAGCGCCCAGGTACTCGTCCACGAGCACGCGATCTACATGCACGAGTCGATCCAGTACCACGTCGACCGGCTGGAGTGGGGCGAGCGGAAGGCGTACGTCCACCGCATCGACGCCGACCACTACACGTACGCGAACCGGGCGGTGACCCTCAAGCCGCTCGACGTGTTCGCCTCGACGCCGGCGACCGGCGGGTCGCGGGTCCACGGCGAGGTCATGGTCGCGAGCCTCGTGACGCTGTACAAGAAGCTCAAGTTCATCACCGACGAGAACGTCGGCTGGGGGCCGATCGACCTGCCCGAGATCGAGCTCCAGACGACCGCGTACTGGCTGACGGCCGAGGCCGCGGGAGCCGGCTGGCGGCGGGACGAGCTGGACGTGGCGCTGATCGGGGCGGGCCGGGCGATCCAGGCAGTGGCCGCCGTGCTGCTGATGGTCGATCCGCGGGATCTCGGCCTCGTGGCGCAGGTCCGGTCGCCGCACCACGAGGCGCCCACGATCTACCTGTACGAAGCGATGCCGGGCGGCGTCGGCCTCGCGGAGCGCCTGTTCGACCGCCACGACGAGCTGGTGACCGGGGCGACGGGACTGATCCTCGCCTGCGCCTGCGACGCCGGCTGTCCGGCCTGCACCGGTCCGCGCCTGGAGCCTGGCGTCGACGGCAAGGCGCTCGCCTTGCGGCTCCTCGCGGCGCTCACTGGCGACGTCCGCGAGCCCGTGGCGGCGCGATGACGATCGAGCCCGCGGGCCCCGTCACCCGCGAGCGCCGGCTGGCGAACCTGCGGGCGACCCTGGCGCGACCCGGCGGTCCGCCACTCGGTCCGGACCAGCCGCCGGCGCGCGCCCCGTTCGCGGGGCGACGCTCGCCCATCCTCGCGACGCGGCTCGCCTCGGCGCTCGGCGCGGACGTCGCCGAGATCGCCGGGGGGTGGCTGGTGCGACGGACGGTCGCGCCCATCGAGCTGCCACTCGACCGCGAGCGGCTCGCCGACCTCCCGGGCCACCCACCGCCCGACGCGCCCCTCGTGTGCATCGACACCGAGACCACTGAGCTCGCGACGGCGGCGGGCACGCTCGCGTTCCTCGTCGGGCTCGCGCGCTGGGAGGGCGACGCCTTCTGTCAGACCCAGCTGCTGCTGCCCGACCACGCCGACGAGCCGGCCCTCCTCGCGGAGATCGCCGCGTGGGTCACCCCCGACGCGTGGCTGGTGAGCT
>DATDJA010000099.1:0-4685 GCA_036520795.1 Candidatus Limnocylindrales bacterium | reverse complement strand
GCCCGGTACCGTCCCGACGCCGGCGCACTTCGGACGCGAGATGCCGGCGCTGCTCGATGCCCTGCCGCCGGATCGGCGACCGGCACGGCTCGCGGTCGAGCCCGGCCGGTTCCTGGTCGCGAGCGCCAGCTGGCTCGTGGCGCGCGTGCTGCACGTTCGCGAGCGCGCGGACGCCGACCGGGTCATCGTCCTCGACACCGGCATGACCGAGCTCATCCGCCCCGCGCTCTACGGCGCCAGCCACCCCATCGTCGCCCTGACCTCGCTCGGCCGGCCGCTGGACGCCGAGGGCCGCAAGCCCTCGGGTGCCCTCGCACCGATCGCCCTCGCCCGCGTCGACGGCCCGATCTGCGAGAGCACCGACACGTTCGACCGCCACGACCTGCCCCCACTGCGGCGCGGGGACCTCGTCGCGATCCGCGAGGCCGGGGCGTATGCGGCGTCCATGGCGATGACGTACAACGGCCGGCCAGCACCCACCCAGGCCATGCTCGAGACGAACGGGGCTCTCACGCTCGGCCGCCGGCGCCGGGCCGTCGCGATCCGCCGGGGCGCCACGACCGGATAGGCTTGCGTCATGAGCCTGCCCCGCGACCGATTCGCCACCCGTCTCGCCGCCGCGCCGCTCCTCGCCGACGGCGGCATGGGTACGTTGCTGTTCTCGCGCGGGATCCCGCAGCGAGCGTGCCTGGACGAGCTCGCGACGACCCGCTCGGACGTGGTCGCCGCGCTGCACCGTGAGTACCTCGACGCGGGTGCGGACCTCATCGAGACCCTCACCTTCGGCGCCAACCGGATCCGGCTCGAGGCGTTCGGCCTCGGCGCGCAGGCCGGCAGGTTCAACCGTCGCGCGGCGCAGGTCGCCCGCGAGGCGCGCGACGTCAGCGGCCGTGACGCGTGGGTCGGCGGCAGCATCGGGCCCCTCGGGCCCCCCACCCGCGAGCTCAGCCACCCCGACGAGGCCACCATCCGGGCCGCGTTCCGGGAGCAGGTCGACGGGCTGCTCGAAGGGGGCGCCGACCTCCTCGTCATCGAGACCTTCTTCGACCTCGAACACCTCCTGCTCGCCGCCGACGAGGCGCGGCGCGCCGCCGATGTCCCGGTGATCGCGTCGATGACCTTCGGCGAGGACCTGGTGCTGGCCGACGGGACGACGCCCGAGGTCGCCGTCCGCGCCCTCACCGCCGCCGGCGTGGACGCGATCGGGGTGAACTGCGGCGTCGGGCCGCTCGCCTGCCTCGACGCGCTCGCCCGCTTCGGGCCGTCGGCGGACGGCGACCCCGCCCGCTCGATCATGCCCAATGCCGGCCTGCCGCAGCGCCTCGAGGGCCGCTTCATCTACGCGGCCGAGCCGCCGTGGTTCGGCTCGATCGTCCCGAGGCTCCTCGACGCCGGCGCGCGGATCATCGGCGGCTGCTGCGGCACGACGCCTGCCCACATCGCCGCGATGCGCGTAGCCCTCGATGGCTCCACGGGCGCCGTCGAGCCCAGCACGGCCACCCCTTCGCCCTCGATCATCGCCGGCGCGACGCCCCGCAGCGCCCTCGCCGAGACGGGGCCCATCGCGACGATCGAGCACGAGCGCGGCTCTCGCCTGGGGCATGCGCTCAACGCCGGGCGGTTCGTGATCTCCGTCGAGATCGACCCTCCGCGCAGCGTCCGCATCGAACGCACGATCGAGGCCGGCCGCCTCCTCCAGGACGCCGGCGCCGATCTGGTCAACGTGTCGGACTCGGCGATGGCGCGGGTGCGCATGGGGGCCATGGCCGTCGCCTTCGGGCTCCAGCACGACCTCGACATCGAGTGCCTGGTCCACGTCACGACCCGCGACCGGAACCTGATGGCGCTCGAGTCGGAGCTGCTCGGCGCCCACGCCCTCGGCGTGCGCAACATCCTCGCCCTGACCGGAGATCCGCCGCGGATCGGCGACTACCCGACGGGGAGCGGCGTGTGGGACGTCGACTCGATCGGGCTGATCGAGATCCTCGCCCGCCTCAACCGGGGCGAGGACCAGGCGGGCTCGCCGATCGGCCAGCAGGCGGTCTTCACGATCGCGTGCGCGCTGGACCCGACCGCGACGGACGCGCTGACCGAGTGGGACCGCCTGGAGCGGAAGCTGGCCGCGGGCGCGCACTTCGTCATGACCCAGCCGCTGTACGACGTCGCGCAGGTCGAGGCGATGTTCGTCGAGGCGCGGCGGCGCTTCGGGCCGGGCGGGTTCCCGGTACCGCTCCTGCTGGGCGTGCTGCCCCTCGTGTCGTCGCGCCACGCCGAGTTCCTGCACAACGAGGTCCCGGGCATCACGATCCCCGAGTCGACCCGGGCGCGAATGCGGGAGGCGGGCGCAGCCGGAACCGAGGCCGGCATCGACATGGCCGACGCGCTGCTCGCCGCGGTCGGCGACGAGATCTCGGGCACGTACCTCATGCCCAGCTTCGGTCGCTACGAGCAGGCGGCGGAGCTGGTTCGACGGGTCCGGACCCGGCACCCAAGCAAGGCGGCCGCGGCCTCCTGACCCGATGCCCGTCGCGTATCGTGGCGGCGTGCGCAGCCGACATTTGAGCCGCTTCCTCTCCTCGGCAGCGGTCGGCGCCGCGGCGATCGCCGCCCTCGCCGTCATCGCCGTCGGCCCCGCGCTCGCGGCCGGGCCGCCGTTCCCGCCCCCGGTCGACGACCAGGCCGTCTACGACACGGCCGGCGCGCTTCGCGACGGGACCATCGCCACGGTCGAGGCGACGATCGACGCCATCGAGCAGCGGACCGGCGCCGAGGTCGCGGTCTTCACCCAGCTCGTCCCCTGCTGCGAGACGACCGAGGACGCGGAACGGAACGCCCGGGCGCTCATGGACCAGTGGGGCGTCGGCCGCCGCGGCTTCGACGATGGGCTCGTGATCCTGTTCGACCTCCACGAGGACGATCCCTGTCACGGTCAGGTCCAGCTGTACGCGGGGCCGGGCTTCGCCTCGAGGTTCCTCACCAACAGCGAGCGCCAGGCGATCTACGAGGACCAGATGGTGCCGCTGCTCAAGCGGTGCGACCTCGACGGCGCGCTGCTGGTCGCGATGCAGGAGGTCAACGCGGCGGCGACCCCCGAGCACGCGGCAGAGCTCAACTTCTTCCGGCTGCTCAACGCGGTCCTGGGGCTCCTCATCGCGCCCCTCGTCTTCATCCTGCTGGTCGGCGGCGCGCTGTTCGCGTGGTTCCGCCACGGCCGCGACCCCGTGTACCTCGATGACCCCTCGATCCACATCCCGGCGCCGCCCGTCGGCCTCACGCCGGCCGCCGGCGCGGTCGTGCGCGACGGCAAGTCGAGCCGGCGCGCGCTGACGGCGGCCAGCCTCGACCTGGCCGCGCGCGGCCTGATCGGGTTCCAGGCGGACAAGGCCGGGCTGCTCGGCATGAGCACGGAACTCTCGATCCGCACGGGGATCGCGTCAACCGCCGACCCGGTCGAGGCGGCGCGACTCGCGCGCGCACGGGCCAGGCCAACGGACGAGGCGACGGACTTCCTCCTGCAGCGCCTGCGCAGCATCGGCGGCGGGGCCGGGCTCATCGACAACAAGGAGCTGCTCAAGCTCGGCTCCGACGTCGGCGGCTTCGACAAGCGGCTCGAGGAGCACGTCGTCCGGCAGGGCTGGTTCACCGAGCCGCCGGGCAAGGCGACCAGCCGCTGGGTCGGGCGCGGGATCCTCGCGATCATCGCCGGGGCGATCACGCTGTTCGTCGCCTTCAACCTGCCGTCGGACGGCCTCACGATCGTCGGCGGTGCGCTGATCGCGGCCGGGATCGTGATGCTGATCCTGGCCTCGAGCATGCCCTCGCGGACCATGCCCGGCGCGGTGATCCGGGCGATGCTCGAGGCCTACCGGCGCACGCTCGAGAAGACGATGGCCCAGGCGCGGACGATGGGCGAGGTCGTCGAGCAGGCGGCGATCCCGCTCATCGAGAGCCCCGACGACGCGGTCGTCTGGGGCGTCGCGCTGGGCCTGCAGGCGGAGGTCGAGAAGGTCCTCTCTCGCACGGCGGAGGACGTCGAGTCGGGCGTCGCGCCGTTCGGCTATTTCCCGGCGTGGTACGGCAGCAGCGGCGGCGGCGACTCGGGCGGCGGGTCGGGCGGGTGGGCGCCGGGGCTCATGAGTTCGTCGCCGATCCCCAACTTCGGCGGCATGATGGCGGCCCTCGGGACCATCGGGAACTCGCCCTCGTCGTCGGGCTCAGGGGGCGGCGGCGGCTTCGGCGGCGGCGGCTCGGGCGGCGGCGGAGGCGGGGCGGGCGGCGGCTTCTGAGCCTCGCGCGGTACACTCGCGGCCATGGGAGCTACCGACACGATGGAGGTGTTCTTCGAGCGCCTCAACGAGGGTGACGTCAGCGGCGCGGTCGCGATGATGGACGAGCGCACCGAGATGCGCATCCACGTCGGGGACAACGCGCGCACGCTGCGCGGCGTCGAGCAGGTCGGTGGCTGGTTTCTCCGCGCTGACAAGGGGATCAAGATGATTCCGGGCGACGTGCGGGACCTCGGCAACACCTACCAGGCCGACCTCGTCGTCCTCCGCCCGGGCGCTCCGAGCCAGCATCTCGACGCCCAGTTCCGCGTCGAGGCCGGCAAGATCACGTCGATCAACCTGACGCCCTTCTCGCGCTGAGGGCTCCGCTCAGGGGGCGTCCGTAGCGCCGGCGTCCCG
>DATDJA010000098.1:0-4349 GCA_036520795.1 Candidatus Limnocylindrales bacterium | reverse complement strand
GGAGCCACCGACGACCTTCTCGGCGAACGCCACTCCGGCGCCCGGGTTGGGCTCGAGCTCGATCCACACGTCTCCGAACATCCCGTGGCCGCCGGTCTGCTTCTTGTACCGGCCATGGACCTTCGTGTTGCCCCGGATCGTCTCGCGGTAGGGGACCGTGGGCGTGCGGGTCGCGATCGCCGCGCCGAACTTGCGCTTGAGCCGTTCGGTGATGACGGCGACGTGCGCCTCGCCGATCGCGCGCAGGATCTGCTCGCCGGTGTCGCTCCGCTCGACGCGTGCCGACGGCTCCTCCTCGAGCATCCGCTGGAGCGCCGGACCCATCTTGTCGAGGTCGCCCTTCGACACGGGCTCGATCGCCACCTGGAGCGTGGGCTCGGGGAAGTCGATGGGCCCGAGGCGGAGCGCCGCGTCGCGCGTCGTGATCGTGTCGCCGGTCTCGGTCACCCCGAGCTTGGCGACGGCCCCGATCTCGCCCGCCCGAAGCTCCGGCGCCGGCTCCTGCTCCTTGCCGTGAAGGTACAGCAGCTGCCCGATGCGCTCGTCCTCGCCGCGGCTGGAGTTGAACACCGTCCCCTGGCTCTTGAGCGTGCCCGACAGAACGCGCATGTACGTCAGCCGGCCGACGAACGGGTCCGCGGCGGTCTTGAACACGCGCACGAGGAGCTGGTTGCCCGTCGCCGGGACCTCGATCTCCTTGCCCGCCTTGTCCGTCGCCGCGTACGGGCCCTCCTCCTCGGGCGAGGGCAGGTAGCGCACGATGGCGTCGAGCAGGGCCGACAGCCCGATACCCTTGGCCGCGGACGCCACGAGCACCGGCGCGAGGACCGACTCGCGAACGCCCTTGTGGAGGCAGGCGTCGAGCTCGGCGTCCGAGATGTCCTCCTCGCCCAGGTACTTCTCGAACACGGCATCGTCCGCCTCCGCGGCCGCCTCGAGCAGCTGATCCCGGCGACGCGCGATCTCGTCGGCGAGCTCGTCCGGAACAGGGATCTCGACTTCCTTGCCGCCCTCGAACCGCCACGCCTTGCGGTGAACGAGGTCGACGTAGCCGCTGAACGTGTCCGCGGCGCCGATCGCGAGGTGCAGCGGCGCGATCTTCGTCCCGAACGCCTCGCGCAGCGCGTCCAGCGCGGCGCCCGGATCGGCGTTTTCGCGGTCGCACTTGTTGAGCACGAAGCACGCGGCCGTGCCCGTCGCCCGACCCGTTGTCACGGCCGCCTCCAGCCCGGCCTCGACGCCGCCCGAGGCATCGACGACGAACAGCGCCGCATCGGCCGCGTGGAAGCCCTGGATCATCTCCGCCGTGAAGTCCGGATAGCCTGGCGTGTCGACGACCGTGATCTCGTGCTCGCCGTGCTCGAATGTCCCGACGGCGAGGCTCAGGGACTGGTGGCGCTTCTGCTCCTCGGGCTCGTAGTCCAGGTGCGCCGTGCCATCGTCGACCCGGCCCTGGCGGGGGATCGCGCCGGCTCGAAAGAGGACCTGCTCCGCGAGCGTCGTCTTCCCAGCTCCGGCGTGGCCCGCGAGCACGACGGAGCGGATGTGGGCGAGGTCGTGGCTCTTGACGGTCATCGCGCGGGGTACCTCGTGGTGACTCGGGATTCGATGATATCGGTATACTCCCGGCCGATGTCCGGACATTCCAAGTGGTCGACGATCAAGCGCCAGAAGGGCGTCAACGACTCGAAGCGCAGCGCCATGTTCACGAAGGTCGCGCGCGAGATCGCTGTCGCCGCACGCGCTGGCGGCGGTGACCCGGACGCGAACTACCGGCTGCGGCTCGCCATCGACAAGGCGCGTTCGATCAACATGCCCGCCGACAACATCAAGCGGGGGATCGAGAAGGCGACCGGCGGCGGTGACGACGTCCAGTACGAGGAGATCGTGTACGAGGGCTACGGCCCGGGCGGCGTCGCGGTCCTCGTCGAGGCCGCAACCGACAACCGCAACCGCACGGCGGCGGAGGTGCGCTCGATCTTCGCCAAGTCCGGCGGCCAGCTCGCGGGTTCCGGGGCCGTCGCCTGGCAGTTCGAGCCGCGCGGCCTGATCACCGTCGATCGCGAGGGCACCGATCCCGACGAGGTCGCGCTGGCGGGCATCGATGCCGGAGCCACCGACGTCGACACCGAGGTCGATCCGATCGAGATCTACACGGATCCGGGCGACCTTGAGCGCATCCGCAAGTCGCTCGAGGCGGCGGGCGTGAACGTCGAAGGCGCCGAGAACGCGATGATCGCGAAGCAGACGGTCAGCCTGGACGCGAGCCACGTGCGCCAGGCCCTGCGCCTGGTCGAGCTGCTGGAGGACCTCGACGACGTCCAGCGCGTGACGGCCAACGTGGACATCCCCGAGGAGCTGCTGGCCGAGGTCGCCGGGTGATCGTCCTGGGGATCGACCCCGGGACCGCCGCTCTGGGCTACGGAATCGTCGATCGGACCGCGTCGGGGCTGCGCGCGATCGACTACGGGTGCCTCACGACGAGCGCGGACCTGCCGCTGCCGGAACGGCTCGTCAAGATCCACGACCTCGTCGCCGAGCTGATCGAGACCCACCACCCGTCCATCGTCGCCGTTGAGCGGCTGTTCTTTTCGAAGAACGTGCAGACCGCGTTCGCGGTGGGCCAGGCGCGGGGCGTCGTGCTGCTCGCCGCGGCGCAGGCGGGCGTGCCGGTCCGCGAGGCGACGCCCAACGAGGTCAAGGTCGGCGTCACCGGGTACGGCCGGGCCGAGAAGGGCCAGGTCGCGCGGATGGTCACGGTGATCCTGCGGCTGGCCGACGTGCCGACCCCCGACGACGCCGCCGATGCGCTCGCGATCGCGATCTCGTGTGCGAACGCCGAGCGGCCCGGCGATCGCCTGAACGGGACGGCGAAGGGAGCAACCGCGGCGGTCATGGACCGCGCGGCCGTCGCCCCGATCGTGCGTGGCGAGACGCCGTACGAGCGCTCGGTCCGCGAGGCCCTCGCCCGCGAGAAGGCCGCCGCGCCCGCGTCCCCGGCCAAGGCGGCCGCCCCCACCGCCCGCCGCCAGCCGTAGGGCGCCGATGATCGCGTCGGTCGATGGCGTGGTCGGCGCGATCTCCACCGATTCGCTCGTCATCGAGGTCGGCGGCATCGGTTACCGGGTGTTTGTCGCACCGTCGGTGATCGCGACCGCACCGGCGGGCGGCCGCCTGCGGTTGCACACCTACCACCTCGTCCGCGAGGACCAGCAGGCGCTGTTCGGCTTCCGGACGTCCGAGGAGCTCGGGTTCTTCAACCTGCTGCTGACGGTGACCGGGGTCGGGCCGAAGGTCGCGATGGCGATCGTGGGCTCCCGGCCGACGGCCGACCTCCAGCTCGCGATCCTGCAGCAGGACCAGGCGGTGCTGGTGTCGATCCCGGGCATCGGCAAGAAGCTGGCCGAGCGGATCATCTTCGAGCTCAAGGAGAAGGTCTCGGCGGCGGGCGTCGCGGCCGGCTCCGCGGCGGCGGTCTCGAGCGCGTCGGAGGGTGAGGTCGTGGGGGCACTGCAGGCGCTGGGCTACTCGCCGGGCGAGGCGCGCGAGGCGTCGCGACTGGCGCTGAACGACCCGTCCGTCGGCGCGGGGCTGGAAGAACGCGTCAAGGCGGCGCTGCGGACCCTGCTGCGCGAGTAGTCACTGCCGATGCGCCTCGCCGTCGTCTCGAACCCGGCACTCGGCCACGTCCTGCCGCTCCTGCCGCTCGCGACCGCGGCCAGGGACGCCGGGCACGACGTGGTCGTCCTCGCCGGATCGAGCGTCGCCGGAGCCGTCGCAGGCGCCGGGCTGCGACAGGTCACGACGCCGTCGCCCGACCTGCCGAGCGTCCTCGAGCGCATCCCGGAGCGGCAGGGCCTGACCGGTCGGCGGCTTGCGCTCGCCACCTGGACGTACGGGTTTGCCGGCGCCCTCGCGGGCGAGCTCGCCGACGCCGTCCTCGATCTCGCGCGCGACTGGCGACCCGACCTCGTGCTGCACGAGGACAGCGAGCAGGGCTCCTGGGTCGCGGCCGAGCGCCTCGGCGTGCCACACGTGACGCTCCAGGCGACCGCCTGGCGCTCGACGGTGCAGCGGTCGTCGCGCAAGCCGCTCGGCCGGCTGATCGAGCGGCTCGGGCTGCCGCCGGATCCCGAGCTCTCGCGCTGGCACCGGTACGCGTTCCTCACGACCCGGCCGCCCGCGCTCCATGATTCGGCGGACCCGATGCCCGCCACGACCCGCCCGATCCGGCCGGTGGCCGCGGACGAGTCGCTCGCGGCCGTACCCGACTGGGTGGACTCGACCGCGCGGACGCGCGTGTGCGTGACGATGGGCACGATGCCGCTCGCGAGCCAGGCCGTGCTGCC
>DATDJA010000097.1:0-2640 GCA_036520795.1 Candidatus Limnocylindrales bacterium | reverse complement strand
GAGCGAGTACACCACCGGGATGACGAGCAACGTCAGGAACGTCGAGCTGAGCAGGCCGCCGATGACGACCGTGCCGAGCTCCGCGGCGATGATCGAGCCCTGGTTGAAGCCCGCGGCGAGCGGGACCAGCGCGAGGATCGTTGCGATCGCCGTCATCAGGATCGGCCGGACGCGGGTCCGGCCGCCCTCGATCAGGGCGTCGTAGGTCGACATCCCCTCTCTTCGCAGGCGTTCGACGAGGTCGAGCAGGACGATCGCGTTGGTGACGACGATCCCGATCAGCATCAGGAACCCGATGAGGGCGCTGATGCCGATCGGCCGGCCCGTCAGGAGCAGCGCCGGGAAGGCGCCGATCGTGGCCAGCGGGAGGGTGAACAGGATGATGAACGGTGTCACGAGCGAGTTGAAGGTCAGCACCATCGCGAGGTACACGATCAGGATCGCGACACCCATCGAGGTGAACAGGCCGCCGAAGGCCTCGTTCTGCTGCTGGGTGACACCGGCGAGCCGGATGTCGACCGTCGAGGGGATCTGGCCGGCGGCCACGAGCTCGTCGATCTCCGTCTGGACGGCGGCGCTCACCGCGCCGGTGTTGGCGTCGGCGATGTCGGCCGAGATCGATGCGGCCGGGGAGCCATCGATGCGGGTGATCGAGCCCTGCGCGTCGGCCTGCTCGACGGTCGCGATGTCACCCAGCGGGACCTTGACCACGGTGCCGACGGGCAGCGTGCGGAGCGTCTCCACGGACGTCACCTGGTCGGGGTCGAGCCGGACGACGATCGCCGTCGTGCCGTCCTCATCGGGCAGCTGGACCTGGGTCGCCGTGGTGCCGGTGAGCGCCCCGCGGACCTCCTGCGCGACCTGGGCGGTCGTGAGGCCGACGAGGATCGCCTGGTTCGGATCCGGCGTGACGCGGATCTCCGGCGTGCCCTTGGACAGGTCGGACTTGAGGTTGAGCAGCTCATCGTTGTCCGCGAGCGCGGCCAGGACGGCGTCGTTGGCCTGCTGGACCGCCGCGGGGTCGTCGCCGGCAACGATGACGTTGAGGCTGTTCGACGTGAACCCGGCCGCCTGGGCGACCGCCACGTCGTAGCCGTCGGTCTGGATCGGCGCGAGCAGGTCCGCGAGGTGGACCGTGTACGCGGTCAGGTCGACGTCGGGCTCGAGGCGGACGGTCATCCGGGCGCTGTTGGCCGGGCGGCCGCTCGAGGCGGCGATGATCGTCTGGAAGCCCGCCTCGCCCTCGCCGGGGATGCTGGTCTGGACCAGCTCCACCTTGGGGTCGGTGAGCAGGATCGTCTCGGCCTCGGTGGCCCGCGCGAGCACGGCCTGCGAAGAGGCGCCGGCGGGCGGGGCGACCGTGACGGCGAGGATCTTCTCGGATCCCGCGTTGATGAACTGCGTCGGCAGCAGCGGCACGATGAGCGAGGTCGCGAAGAACAGGGCGACCGAGACGCCGACCACGCCGAGCTTCGTCCAGCGGCTGCGCAGGGCGAACGTGATCGCCGGGATGTAGGTGCGGATCCAGAACGAGTTCTTGGGCTCGCCGTCCGCGTCGACGTTGGACTTCACGCGGTTGATGAGCAGGTAGGCGAGGACCGGGACGACCGTCAGCGCGCACACCAGCGAGGCCAGCAGCGCGAAGGTGACGGTGAGGGCGAAGGGCAGGAAGAACTGGCTCACGAAGCCGCCGACGAAGCCGAGCGGCAGGAATACGCCGACCGTGGTCACGGTCGCGGCCGTGATCGCACCCGCGACCTCGCGTGGGCCGTTGATCGAGGCCTTGAGGCGGTCTTCGCCCATGGCACGGTGGCGGTAGATGTTCTCGAGGACGACGATCGCGTCGTCGACCACGCGGCCGACGGCGACGGCGAGGCCGCCCAGGGTGAGGATGTTCAGCGTGATCCCGGTGATCTGCATGATCACGAGCGCCGCGAGCAGCGACAGCGGGATGCTGACGGCCGCGACCAGCGTCGAGCGCAGGCTGGAGAGGAACAGGAAGATCGTCAGGACCGCGAACAGCGCGCCCGTGCCGCCCTCGCGGAGCAGGCCGTCGCGCGACTCCTTGATGAACGAGGACAGGTCGGACACGACGGTGACGGTGACGACGTCGGCGTGCTGCACGCCGAGCTCGTCGAGCTTGGCGGTGACGGCGTCCGCGACCTGGACCGTGTTGGCGGTCGAGGTCTTGGTGACCGACAGCGACAGCGACGGCTGGCCGCCGTCCTCGCGGGTCGCGGTGCGCGCGTAGCCGGTCGTCGGGACGCCCACGACCTCGACCGTGCCGAGGTCGCCGATGGTGATCGGCTTGGGTGCAGGCGGCGCGACCGGGCTGGTCGAGGGCTGCACGGAGGCGTCCGGCTGGGCCGAGGCGGCGGGCTGGGCCGGCGCGACGGGCTGGGCGGGAGCCTCGACGCCGACGACCATGTCGCGGATCTCGGCGACGCTGCCGATGACGCCGATCGTCGAGACCGGGGTCTTGGTCCCGTCGCCCTGGATCTGGCCGGACGGGATGGTGATGTTGTTCGCGGTGAGGACGCCGACGACCTGGGCCTGCGACACGTTCGCCTTGGCGAGCTTCGCCGGGTCCAGCGTGATCGCGACCTGCTGCTCGGCGCCGCCGCTGACGTCGACGCTGGC
>DATDJA010000096.1:0-3205 GCA_036520795.1 Candidatus Limnocylindrales bacterium | reverse complement strand
CCCGTGCGCTTGTCGACCTGGTCGACGCCCCGCAGGTAGAACCGGTTCACGAGGATCACGTCGACCTCGGGGTCGCTGACCTGGACGTCGCCCAGGCGTGCGACCGCGTCGACGATCGCGACGAACATCTCCGACGAGCGGTCCAGCAGCCGGTCCGGCTCCGACCCCGGGTGGAGGTAGACCGTCCCGACCACGCGGAAGGGCGGGACCTCGAGCGCGACGTCGTAGGCGACCTTGTGGACCTTGAGTGCGGTGCGCTCGGTCTCGGTGAGCGGCGGCAGGCTCTCCTCGCCACCGGTGACCAGGATCAGGTCGTACGGGTCCACGCTGCGCAGGCCCGGTGCATCCTCGAGCGGTGTCGAGCCGTCGGGCGGACCCCAGCTCACCTCGGTGATCGGGATCGCCTCCCGCCGGTTGAGCGCGTCCGACAGGCGGCCCGAGATGTCCATTCGCCCGCGCAGCCGCCAGTCCTCGGTGAGGCCGATGAACGGGACGCCGCGCGAGGGCCCGGCGTGGATCTTGCTCGCGTTGGGCGGCGTGGACGGCTTGACGCCGCCGGACTTGGTGATCCCCGCACTTGCCGGCGCGCCATCGGCCGGGACCGGCTCGTCGGGCTTGTTCTTCTTGCGGAAGCCGAACGGCACCCCCTCAGTCCTCCTCGGCCTTGCCGGTGTTGTCCCGGATCGTGTCGACGACGGTCGTGTCGGCGAGCGTGGTCACGTCGCCCAGCGTGCGGCCCTCCGCGATGTCGCGGAGCAGCCTGCGCATGATCTTGCCCGAGCGCGTCTTCGGCAGGTCGGGGACGAACATCAGGTACTTCGGCCGGGCGATCGCCCCGATGACCGACGACACGTGGCCGCGCAGCTCGACCGCGAGCTCGTCGCCCGGCTCCCGGCCGGTCTTGAGGATGACGAACGCGAAGATCGCCTGGCCGCTGATCGCGTCGCTCTTGCCCACGACCGCCGCCTCGGCCACGGACTGGTGATCGACGAGGGCCGATTCGACCTCAGTGGTGCTGATCCGGTGGCCGGCGACGTTCATCACGTCGTCGACCCGGCCCAGGAGCCACAGGTAGCCGTCCTCGTCACGCTTGGCGCCGTCGCCGGCGAAGTACATCCCCGGGAACCGGCTCCAGTACGTCTGCTTGTAGCGCTCCGGATCGCCGTAGATGCCGCGCAGCATCCCCGGCCACGGGCGCTTGAGCACGAGGTAGCCGCCTCCACCGAATGGGACCGAGTTCCCGTCGTGGTCCACGACGTCCGCTTCGATCCCCGGCAGCGCGAAGGTCGCCGAGCCGGGCTTGGTCGTCGTCACGCCGGGCAGCGGGCTGATCATGATCTGGCCGGTCTCGGTCTGCCACCACGTGTCCACCACCGGCGTCCGGTCGCCGCCGATGACCTCGCGATACCAGCGCCAGGCCTCGGGGTTGATCGGCTCGCCCACCGACCCGAGCACGCGCAGCGAGGTCAGGTCGTGCGCGTCCGGGAACGTCTCGCCCTGCTTCATGAACGCGCGGATGGCGGTCGGGGCGCAGTACAGGATCGTGACCTTGTAGTCCTCGACGATCTGCCACCAGCGGTCCCAGGCCGGCGTGTCCGGCGCGCCCTCGTACAGGACGCCCGTCGTCGCGTTGGCCAGCGGCCCGTAGACGATGTAGCTGTGCCCGGTGACCCAGCCGATGTCGGCGGCGCACCAGTAGACGTCGTCGGGCTTGATGTCGAACACGGCCCAGTGCGTGAACGCGGCGCCGAGGAGGTACCCGGCGGAGGTATGGAGGATGCCCTTGGGCTTGGCCGTGGTGCCCGAGGTGTACAGCAGGTAGAGCATGTGCTCGCTGTCGACGGCGACCGGCGGGCAGACGGCCGACTGGCGGTCGACGATCTCGTGCCACCAGACGTCGCGCCCGGGCTCCATGGACGCGCCTTCGCCTAGGCGGTCGACGACCAGCACGTGCTCGATGGTCGGGGATGCGGCCACGGCGGCGTCGGCCTGGGGCTTGAGGGGGACCTGCTTGCCGCGCCGCCAGCCGCCGTCGGCGGTGATCAGCACCTTGGCGCCGCAGTCGTTGATGCGGCCGCCGAGGGCCTCGGCCGAGAACCCGCCGAACACGACGGTATGGGGCGCGCCGATCCGGGCGCAGGCCAGCATCGCGATCGGCAGCTCCGGGATCATCGGCATGTAGATCGCGACGCGGTCGCCCTTGCGGACGCCAAGCTCGAGCAGTGCGTTCGCCGCCTTGGAGGTTTCGCGCAGCAGATCGTCGTAGGTGATCGTGCGGGTCTCGCCGGGTTCGCCGATCCAGTGATAGGCGACGCGGTCGCCCAGGCCGCGCTCCACGTGCCGGTCGACGCAGTTGTAGGCCACGTTGAGCTCGCCGCCGACGAACCACTCCGCGAACGGGAGGTCCCACTCGAGCGTCTCGCGGAAGGGCTTCGACCACGAGAGCCGCTCGCGGCCCTGGCGCTCCCAGAACCCGACGTAGTCCGCGTTCGCGGACTCGTACAGCGCCGCGGTCGCGTTTGCCTGCGCGACGAAGGCGGGATCAGGCGGGAACGTCCGCCGCTCGTCGAGCAGGTTCTCGATCTCCGGCCCGCCGTGGGCCTGGGGCTCGGCGCTCATGCGACTCCTCTGCGCGCCGGCTTCGAACGTGACGACGCTCGACCCGGCAGCCGCATTCTACGCGGCCAGCGAGCGCCGCTCGCGGGATGGTGGTCCCACGCGGTGCGTTGCAGGCTACCCGCGGCGGTCGGAACCGGTTCCTCGTCGACGCAGCGCGACCCAGGCCAGGCCGCCCACCACGAGGGCGAGCACCGCGAGCAGGCCGCCCGCCATACCTGGCCCGCCGGGGCCGGCGGTGCCACCGGTCAGGATCGTCCACGCGCCGGACGCATCCGAGGCCGGCAGGCCGGTCGGCGTGGGATGCGGCGCGGGCGTTGGCGTGGGCTGCGGTGGCTGCTGGTCGTTGACCGGGTCCACGGTGACGGTGACGTCGGCGGTGTCGCAGGCGCCCTGGTCGTCGCACACCTGGTAGCTGAAGGTGTCGGTGCCCGACCAGTCGGGATCAGGGGTGTAGGTGATCACGCCGGTGGCCGGATCGACCGTGACGGTGCCGTGGTTGGGCAGCCCGGTGATCGCGACCGAGGCCGGGTCGAGCGTCCCGTCGGGATCGTCGTCGTTGTCGAGCACGTCGATGTCGACCGGGGTG
>DATDJA010000095.1:0-5471 GCA_036520795.1 Candidatus Limnocylindrales bacterium | reverse complement strand
ATGCGCTCGCGGGTGACGTTGAACTCCTTGCCGACTTCCTCGAGGGTCCGGGCGCGCCCGTCCTCGAGGCCGAACCGGAGCTGCAGCACCCGCCGCTCGCGGCCGGTGAGCGAGTCCAGCACCGCCTCGACCTGCTCCTTGAGCAGCTGGTGCGACGCCGCCTCGGCGGGGGCGAGGGCCCCGCGGTCCTCGATGAAGTCGCCGAGATGCGAGTCCTCCTCCTCGCCGATCGGCGTCTCGAGCGACACCGGCTCCTGGCTGACCTTGATGATCTCGCGCACCTTCTCCGGGGTGACCACGACCTCCTGGCCGCGGGACATCGCCTCGGCGATCTCCTCGACGGTCGGCTCGCGGCCCAGCTCCTGGAGCAGCTGGCGCGAGACCCGGATGAGGCGGTTGATCGTCTCCACCATGTGGACGGGGATGCGGATCGTGCGCGCCTGGTCGGCGATGGCGCGGGTGATCGCCTGGCGGATCCACCAGGTGGCGTAGGTCGAGAACTTGAAGCCCTTCTCGAAGTCGAACTTCTCGACCGCCCGGATCAGGCCGATGTTCCCCTCCTGGATCAGGTCCAGGAACGACATCCCGCGGCCGATGTACTTCTTTGCGATCGACACGACGAGGCGCAGGTTGGCCGAGGTCAGCTGCTCCCGGGCGTCGCGCCCGATCTTGACCACGTCGCCCTTGCGGTCGCGCATCTTGGTCTGCGGGGGCACCTCCGGATCGAAGCCCATGCGGCGCAGCAGATCGGAGTCGTTGCCGCCCTCGATCCAGCGCTGGAGCGCGCCGAACGCGACCCCGTCCCGGGACCAGTCGTAGATGGCGCGCAGCCCGACGTTGTCGCGCGAATCCAGGTCGCCGTTGTGGACCGAGAGGTACGACCAGTCGAGGATGTCCTGGAAGGTCGCCGCGTCGAGCGCCGCGTTGTAGGCCGCGACCTTGGCCTTCGCCTCCTTGAGCAGCGCCGTCGTGCCCTCGGACTGGACGTCCTTGCCGGCCCTGATCAGGTGGAAGTCGGGGCTGGCGACGAACAGCTCCGCGGCGTCGGGGGCCGCGAGGGCGTCGGCGACCATCTTGTGGGTCTCCGGCCCGAACGGCAGGCTGTGCTGCGGCTTGGTCGTGCGGGTCTTGCGCTCGGTGTCGTGCAGCGTCCACTCGTGGAGCGAGAGGACCGCCTTCCAGGGCTCGATGATGATCTGCTCGCCGAGCTCGATCGCCTTCGCAAGGACGACCTCCTCCTCGGCCGTGAGCAGCGCGACCTTGCCGATCTCCTTGAGGTACATCCGGACCGGGTCGTCGATCCCGATCATGTCCGCGGACAGCGCCTCGAGCTCCTCGGCCGTCGGCTCCTCGACCTCGGCGGCGTTGAGCTTGGCCGGCGCGTCGAGCCCCGGGGGCACGACGGGCTCGTCCGCGGCGTCGACCGCCTCGTCGGTGACGATCTCGACGCTCAGCTCGGCCGTGCTCGGCTCGGCGTCCTCGTCGGCGGAGAGCTCGATGTCCTCGTCGGCGTCGAGGTCGTCGTCCTCGGCTTCCCCGGGCACCGGCGCCACGGCCACGCCATCCGCGCGCCGCGGGCGCATCGAGGCAAGCTTCGCCTCCTCCAGCTCGCGCTTGGTGCGGCGGGGCCGCGACGCCAGCACGGCTTCGACGAGCTGCTTGTCCAAGGGGTCTGCCATGTCCGCGGGTCCTCCGGTCGGTTCGGTCGAGGAGCGTTCGAG
This sequence comes from Candidatus Limnocylindrales bacterium, assembly GCA_036520795.1. Taxonomy (GTDB): domain Bacteria; phylum Chloroflexota; class Limnocylindria; order Limnocylindrales; family CSP1-4; genus CAIXZV01. The sequence continues at coordinate 3,750 of DATDJA010000095.1, read as the reverse complement.
AGTGGTCAGCCCGCCGCAACTGGCGTGCGAGCGAGGAGTCGGGTCTGGTCGCGGCGCAGGTCCAGCGACCGGCGCTGTTCGTTGAGGAGGCGACGCTCGAGCGTCAGGCGGTCGATGGCCTCGCGGTCGACGTCCCGCTCGGCCTCGGCGATGGCGTCGCGGTTGAACGCGCTGCGCTCCTGCCACTCGGCGTCCTCGAGCTCGAGCGTGAGGCGCTCGATCTCGTAGGCGATGGCCCGGTCGCCCAGCTCGCGCGGGTTGGGTCCCGGGCGCGAGACGAGCGCCTGCCCAAGGGCCCGGCTCTCCTCGTCGAGCCCGTCGAGGATCGCCGAGAGGGAATACGGCGGGCGCACCCCGTGGTCGTCGCGGGCCCGGGCGATGACGACGGCGCGGTAGAGCTCACGGGCGACCTGCGTCGGCAGCCGGTCCGGCCCGAGGCCGTCGAGCACCGCGTCGTGCGTCTCGGGCACCAGCAGCACGAGGCGGAGCAGCTCCTGCTCCGTGCGCGAGACCGCGCGCAGGATGTCGTTGACAGGCAGGGCGTCGGCGGCGTGGGTGACGGCCTCCGCGGTGAACCGGTCGCGGCCATCGCGGCCGTCGGGCTCACGGACAGGCCGGCGGTGCATCGCCTCGAGCAGCGTCCGCTCCTCCACCCCGGACACCTGCTGCACCTGCCCGAGGTAGGCGTCACGCATGACGGGATCCGCAAGGCCGCGAAGGACGTTGAGCACGGCATCGACGAAACGCGTCTTGCCGCCGGGGGTGCGCAGGTCGTTGGCGCGGGCGTGGACGTCGATCAGGTGGTCGATGATCGGCTTCGCCGTCCGAACCTCCTCGCGCCAGCGGTCCGGCTCGTCGCGCAGGATCTCGTCGGGGTCGCGGCCATCGGGCAGCTGCACGACGCGGACGTCGTCGAGCGCGACGCCGGAGTCGTCGCGGGCGAGCTGCCGGATCAACTCCTCGAGCGCGGTCGCGCCGAAGGTGCCGGCCTTCTGTCCTGCGGCATCGACGTCGTAGGCGAGCGCGATCCGCTTCGCGTAGCGGGTGATCAGGGCGACCTGGCCGGGCGTCAGCGCGGTGCCCAGCGAGGCGACGACGTTGTCGAAGCCCGCCTGGTGTGCCATCAGCGCGTCCGTGTAGCCCTCGACGATCACCGCCTGGCCGGTCTTGCGGATCGCCGACTTGGCGCGGTCGATCAGGTACAGCGTCCGGCTCTTGTCGAACAGCGGGGTCGCCGGCGAGTTGAGGTACTTCGGCCCGTGGTCGCGCCCGTCGTCGCCCACGCCTTCCTTGCCCAGCACGCGCCCGCCGAGCCCCACCGGGTGCCCGTTCGCATCCCGGATCGGGAAGATCACCCGCTCACGGAACCGATCGTAGACGCCGTTGCCTCGCTGGCGTGGGCTCGCAAGCCCAACCTCGAGCAGCTCGCCGGGGCTGACCTGCCGCTTCGACGCGAGCTGGCGGACCAGCTGGTCCCAGCCCGCAGGCGCCCAGCCCAGCTGCTGCTGCTCGATGGTCTTGTCGGTGAAGCCGCGGCCACGCAGGTAGGCGAGGGCTGGCTCGCCCGGCTTCGAGTGCAGCAGGACCGCGTGGTAGAAGGCGATCGCGCCCTCCATGACCTCGCGCAGCCGCGCGTTGTGCGCGTCCTCGCGCCGCGAGCGCTCGTCGATCTCGACCCCGGCGCGGCCGGCCAGGACCTTGAGGGCCTCGGGGAAGGCGATGCCGTCCCGCTCCATCACGAACGTGAAGATGTCGCCGTGCAGGCCGCAGCCGAAGCAGTGCCACGTGTCGCGGCCCGGGGTCACGACGAAGCTGGGCGTCTTCTCGCCGTGGAATGGGCACAGGCCCTTGAGGGTGGTCCCGGCCTTCCGCAGCTGGACGGTCTCGCCGACGACGTCGGCGACCGGGAGGCGGCCCTTGATCTCGGCGACGGTACCGACGGCCAACGCTGCTCCTGTCATTCACGCTCCGCCGGGCGTCACGCGGCGGACATGACTGCGGGCCTGTCAAGTCTTGACAGGCCGCGATCGGGGCAGGGTACGCCCGGCTTTGGGGCTTGACAAGCGATTCTTGTCAAGTCCCCCGCAGCGTGGCGAGCTGGGTCGTCAGCCCGCCGCCTGCTTCACCAGCTCGCCGATCCGTCGCTCGTCGGCAGGGGTCAGCTCGGTCAAGGCGTAGGAGGTCGGCCACATGGTGCCGTCGTCGAGACGGGCCTCCTCGCTGAAACCGAGCGTCGCGTAGCGCGTCTTGAACTTCTGCGCGGCCTGGAAGAAGCAGACGACCTTCCCGTCCCTGGCATACGCCGGCTGCCCGTACCAGAGCCTCGACGTGAGGGATGGCGCGCTGGCCTTGACGAGCGCATGGATCCGCTCGCCCATCGCTCGATCCGACGGCGGCATCTCGGCGATCTTCTCGAGCACGTCGCGCTCGCCGGCCGCCTCGTCCGCGCCGCGGCGCGCCTCTGCCTTCTGCTCCCTGGCGCGCTCCTTCATGGCATCGCGCTCCTCGTCCGTGAACACCTTGGTGCTCTTGGCGGACTTCGGGGTGTCGGTCATTGCAGGGTTCCTCCGCTGCGAGTCGTGCGTGCGTCGACCCTCATGCTAGGGAGCCGCCGACGTGGCGGCTTCTCGAAACCTGCCCGAATCGCCTCAGCGTGCCTGCGGCGCGCCGTCCTGCCGGTTCGGCCGGCGCGCGGCGAGGGCCGGTACCGCGAGCGTCGCGAGACCACCGGCGATCCCGATGACGAACAGCGAAACGCGCAACGTCGGCGCCAGCGAGAACCCGATCGCCGCGTCGACGCTGAGGGCGCCGGCACCCGCGAACAGGATCGCCACCACGCCCGTCGCCAGCGCGAGCGGGAACTCGTACCCGTTGTCCTTGTTGAAGAACCCGCTCCGCCAATGGGCGGCGCCGATGATCACGACGCTCTGCGCGACGAGCACGAACGCGGCCAGGGGCGTGAACAGCCCGATCGCCAGCAGCAGGCCACCGGCGAACTCGGCGCCGGCCGACACGGCGGCGAAGGCGACGGCGGGCCGGTAGCCCATGTGCGTCATCGCGTCCGTCCAGCCCGCGAAGCCGGGGCCGTTCCACAGTCCGAACAGCTTCTGCGCGCCGTGAACGGCGAAGATCAGTCCGACGCCGACGCGCAGGATCAGTAGCGCAACGTCCAGCGTTGCCATGGCAAGTGCCTCCCCCGGGGCCGCGCCCCGGTGTCTCCCAGTGACTTCGCCCGTCGAATGCGGCGGATCCGCAAGTCATTGCGTGTACAACTACATTGCACGGTACACCCGTGTCGTTGCATATGCAACTACATTCACCCGATGTGGCGACGTTCGCATTCGACCGCGTACCCTCGGCTGGCGATGACCGTGAGCCCCGAACAGCCGGATGCGGAGTCCCGCGCCCGCACGCACCTCGCGAACGAGCGGACGTTCCTCGCCTGGTTCCGGACCGGCATCACGCTGATCGCCCTCGGCATCGCCGCCGCCCAGTTCCTGACCTACGAGGCGAGCGCCGGCGTCCCGCTCGTCGAGGTCCTCGCGACGATCCTCGTGGTGAGCGGCATCGGCGTCACCCTGATCGGGGCCTGGCGGTACCTGACCGGACGCGACCGCATCGATGTCAAAGACTTCCGGCCCGCGTATCACTCGATCCTCGCCACCACGGGAGCCGCCATCGTCGTCGGCGCCGTCGCGATCGTCTTCGTCTGGCTCCTGCGGCCCGGCTGAGCTCGGCAGCCCTTGACTC
>DATDJA010000094.1:0-3826 GCA_036520795.1 Candidatus Limnocylindrales bacterium | reverse complement strand
GCCGAATTCGTACGCAACGTCCGTCGGGCCGGCCACACCGTGGCGTTCGGGGAGTGCCAGGCCTACGGGACCAAGACGCCCTACTTCGTGTGGCGCGAGATCTGGCGCCGCCTGTTCGACCTGGACGACGATCACCCGGCGGAGCGCCAGATCGCCGCCCTGCGGCGTCAGCTGGCCGCGGCTGATCCGGCCCTCGAGCCGCGCACGCCACTCCTCGCTGACGTCGTCGGACTGTCCATCCCCGACTCGGACCTGACGCGCGGTTTTGACGCCAAGCTGCGCAAGGCGTCGCTCGAGGACCTGCTCGCGGTCTGGCTGCGTGCCCGATCTCGTCAGGCTCCCGTCGTTGCCGTCCTCGAGGACTGCCACTGGATCGACGAGCTGTCGCTGGACCTGCTGGGCGTCCTGATCCGGTCCGCGACGTCGCTGCCCGTGTTGTTCGTCCTGGCCTACCGACCCACCGCGGAGCCAGGCGGCGGCCTCGGGGTCGAGGGCAACGCCGGCTTCTCCGAGCTCGCTCTCGACCGCATGGAGCCCGACGACGTCGCGCAGCTCGTGCGCTCGAAGATGCAGCAGCTGGTGGGCGGCGACGGCGACGTCAGCGACGCCCTCGTCGAGCTGGTGGCCGCGCGATGCGAGGGCAATCCCTTCTACGTCGAGGAGCTGCTGAACTTCATCGTGTCCCAAGGCGTCGACGCCTCGGATCCTGCGGCCATCGAGACGGTCCGCCTGCCGGAGAGCCTGCACACGCTGGTCCTGAGCCGGATCGACGCCGCCGCCGAGGGACCGCGGCGAACGATGAAGGTCGCGAGCGTCGTCGGACGCGTGTTCGAGGCGCCGATGCTGCCGGGGGCGTACGAGGAGCTCGGCGATCTCGACGCCGTCCTCGGACACCTCGACGCGCTTCGCACGCTCGACCTCGTGGCGCTCGACCGGGAGGCCGAGCAGGCCTGGATGTTCAAGCACGTGGTGACCCAGGAGGTCGCCTACGAGAGCCTGCCATTTGCCCTCCGCGCGGTCCTCCACGGCCGTGTCGGCGACCACATCGAGCGCACGGAGGCCGACGATCTCGAGCGCGCCGTGCCCCTGCTCGAGCATCACTACTGGCGGAGCGACCGCGAGGACAAGAAGGTCCTGTACCTGCGCCTGGCGGCCGAACAGGCCCAGGCGTCGTACGCGAACCAGGCCGCGATCGCCTACTACGACCGGCTCGTGCCGCTGCTCGAGGGGGGCGAGCAGGTCCAGGCGATGCTCGGACTGGGCAAGGTGCTGGATCTCGTGGGTGACTGGTCCCGAGCGAGAATGGTCGGCGAGGACGCCCTTCGCGAGGCGACGACGCTCGGGGATGGCGGCGCCCAGGGCTGGGCGCTTGCGGCACTCGCGGACATCGATCGCAGGCAGGGCCAGTTCGACGACGCGCGCGAGGCGCTCTCGAACGCCGCGGATCTGTTCCGGGCGGCCGGCGACGAGGCCGGCGAAGGCCAGGTGCTGCACCTGGCGGGGACCGTCGCGGCGCAGACCGGAGACCTCGATCTCGCCCGGGCTCGATACGAGGAGAGCCTGCTCATCCGGGAGCGGATCGGTGATCGCGCGAAGGTGGGCTCGCTGTACTCCAATCTCGCGATCGTGGCCGAATACGCGGGCGACCAGGACGAAACCGTGCGCATGGCTGAGCTTGCGCTCGCGGTTCGCGAGGAGGCGGGGGACACCTGGGGCGTCGGCGTCTCGCACACCAACCTCGGCTGGATCGCGATCCGGGCCGGCCAGCTCGCCGAGGCCAGGACGCATCTCGAGACCGCCATCGGGCTCATGCAGCAAGTCGGCGACACGTGGTTCACGACGTCGGCCCGGGCGCTGCTGGCGAACGTGGATCGCGACCTCGGCGACCTCGCCGCCGCGGGCCGGGGGTATGCCGAAAGCCTGCGGGTGTTCGTCACGCTCAACGACCAGGTGGCCCAGGTCGAAGTGCTCGAGGACGTCGCTACCCTGGCCACTCGTCTGGGGGACCATGAGGCCGCGGTCGCGCTTGCGTCCGCAATCACGGCCGTCCGAGACGAGCTCGGCTCGCCCATGGCGGAGGACCTGGCAGCCGAACATCGGGGGCGCCTCGAGCCCAGCGTCGAGGCGCTGGGCGACGAAGGCGCGGCCGCGGCGGAAGCTCGCGGTCGGAGGCTCGGCATCGATGGTGCCGTCGCGCTCGCGCTGGGCGTCTGCACACCCGCCGCCGAGGCCTGAGCTCCGCGCGCCGGTGGTGCGCGGCGACACCGCCGGGAGCGCTTCGAAACCCAATCAACGCATTGCGCCGACCCCCCACGGCGACTAACGTAACCGGACTACGCCGCACCAAACCAAACCGCGTGACCAACGGCCGGTCACGGCGGTTGTCATCGCGTCTGCGCAACCCTCAGTGCCCGAGGTCAGGAACGTGAGTCACCCGCGCCCCTCGTCGTCCGACGTCACCGGACGACCCGTAGTGGTCAGGCCCTTCCGTCCGCTGTTCAACCCCCGGAACGTGCTCTGGCGCCTCGGCTTTGTTGCGCCCGTCGCGATGCTGGCGCTCGCCGCGATCGCGTCGCCGCTGGGCGTGCTGGCCTCGGGCCGGACGACGTGGGTCGGTGACGCCAGGCCGGGTTTCGAGGCCAATCTCGTCGACGCGACGGTCGTCAAGGACGGCGCGGGTGGGCTCTCGGAGTTCCACTACCGCTACGACGCGTGCACGGGTCCCTTGACGCCCGCTGGATGCGGCGGTCCAGGCCTCACTGAGCGCCAGCTGTACTTCGCGACGACGGCCGACGCGAAGGAGTCGGTCCGGCTCGACTGGAAGTTCACCGGATTCCACGCCTTTGCGGGCGTCGAGGTGGGCCTCGAGGCGAACGTGATCAGCGTCCTCGGGGAGGACACGAACATTCCGCTGGTCGCCGACGGGCCCGTGTCGTGCTGCACGCCACCGTCGGGAGGCTTCACCTATAGCGACACCGTGCATCTCGATGTCGAGCCCGGCGACACCTTCGGGTTCACCATCACCGGTTCCAACGGCGACGCGACCTCGATCCTCGAAGGGACGCTGACCGTCGCAACGAGCGTCGTCGTCAACGGCTCGTTCGAGCAGGGCGAGATGACGAGCCCCACCACGTTCGACCGGCTCGATGCAGACTCCACGGACTTGACAGGCTGGACGATCGCCGACGGCAACGTGGACTGGACCGGCGGTCGATGGCAGGCCAGTGACGGCGTCCGATCGCTGGAGCTGGTGGGTAGCGGGCCGGGCGAGATCTACCAGGACCTGCCGACGATCGACGGCCAGACGTACGACGTCCGGTACGCGTACTCCGCCAACCCGGGCCGCAACGGCGAGCCGCTGGCGCCCGACTGCGCCACTGTCGCCAACCCGTCGCCCACGTACGGTTTCGCGCTGGGCAGCACCGTCTTCACCGGACCCGGGAACACGTTCACGGCGGCCAACACCCCCGCCGACATGAAATGGCAGCATGCCAACCTGGAGTTCACCGCAACGGAATCGGTGACCCGGGTGAGGTTCTTCTCGACGGACGCCAGCGGCTGCGGGATCGTCATCGACGACATCTCCGTCGTGCCCGTGATCCCGACCGATCCCGGTCCGACGCCGTCGCCGTCGCCGGGCCCGAGCGAGGAGACGGACCCGACGCAGGACGTGTTCGCGATGACGGTCACGACCGCCGACGACCACGACAATGGCTTTTGCACGGTCTCGGACTGCTCCCTCCGCGAGGCCATCAACGCCGCGAATGCGGCAGGCCTGAACGAGGGCGCCTACGGCATCGGCTTCAACGTCGACGGCGCGTCGGTG
>DATDJA010000093.1:0-3307 GCA_036520795.1 Candidatus Limnocylindrales bacterium | reverse complement strand
AGCGTCTCGTTGGGCGACCGGGAGGGCCTCCGCCGCGGCGGCCAGCTCGGCGCGGGTCAGCAGCAGGCGACCGTCGATGCGTCCGCCACCGAAGCGGGCGGCCGCCTCGCGAACCGCGACGGTGCCGCGCGCCCGCACGTCGGCAAGGATCGCCCGCGCGGCCCCGCGGACGGCAGGATCGGGCACGGCGCCGCGCCGGAACAGCGCGTCGCGCTCGTGTAGTGTCGCCGCGTCAGGCCCACGGAGGTCCAGCCGTCGGAACCGCAGGTCCGCGCCGGCGCCGGTGACGGTCACGGGAGGATCTTCTCGATCGGCAGGACGAGGATCCCCGATGCGCCGGCCGCCCGCAGCCGGGGCAGCAGCCCCCAGACATCGTCCGCGCCGACGACCGCGTGGATCGCGATCATGCCGGCGTGCGCGAGCGGGATCACCGATGGCGATTCGAGCCCTGGCAGCAGGTCCTCGAGCTCCGCGAGGTGCGTCGCCGGGGCGTTCATCATCAGGTACTTGCGGCCGCGGGCCGCGATCACGGCGCCCAGCATGGTCACGATCGCATCCAGCTCGGCGGAACGCTGCTGGCTCGCGACCGGGTTGGCGATCAGCACCGCCTCCGAGGCCAGGATGTCGCCGATCGGCCGCAACCCGTTCATGGCGAGCGTGGACCCGGACGACACGAGGTCGACGATGGCCTCGGCGACGCCCAGCTTGGGCGCGACCTCGACCGCGCCCGAGAGCGTGACCACGTCCACGGCGATCGACTGGCCGTCGAAGAAGCGGCGCGCGATGTTGGGGTGCGACGTGGCCACCCGACGCCCCGCCAGGTCGGCGATCGACTCGTACGGCGAATCGGACGGGACGGCGGCGGCGAGCCTGCAGCGGCCGTAGCCCAGCTCGCGGACGACCGGTAGCTCTGCACCCGATTCGGCCAGGAGGTCTCCGCCGGTCACGCCCAGATCGGCGACACCGTCGCCGACGAACTCGATCACGTCGCCCGTCCGCACGAACAGGATGTCGAGCGGGTGGTTCTGGACCCGCGACACCAGGCTGCGGTCGTGCTCCTCGAACACGAGGCCCGCATCGTGGAGCAGCGACAGCGTGGGCTCGACCAGGCGGCCCTTGTTGGGGACGGCCAGGCGCAGGCGTTCCCTCACGAGGACGTCGGGCCGGCGTCGCGGACCCGCTCCAGCATGAGCCGGTAACCGCCCTCGCCGTGGTTCAGCCACGACGCGATCCGGGTGATCGTCGCCGTGCTGGCGCCCGTCTCGCGCGAGATCTCCGCGTAGTGCTTGCCGGCGTCCAGGAGGCGCACGACGGCCCAGCGCTGGGCGAGATCGCGGAGCTCGCCGAGGGTGCACAGGTCGCGCAGGAACCGGCCGGCCTCGTCCGCGGTCTCGAGCCGGAGCAGGGCCGCGATCAGCGCCTCCGTGTCGGGCGTCCGCCAGTCGTCTGCCACGTCGTACGATGCCTCCAGTCAGTTCGCGCTGGGCCAAGGTCGCGTCGCCGACCTTCCTATCGTAGTAGCGTGCTAATACGCTAGCAGCCAGGGGGCACCGGTGTCAATGTTGGGGGAGACAGGCCCGCTCGCCGTGTTCGAGCTCCTGCCGGCCATCGACATCCGCGGGGGACGGGTCGTTCGGCTCCAGCAGGGCGACTTCGAACGCGAGACGGCTTACGGCGCGGACCCAGTCGAGGTCGCGGCCCGCTTCGTCACCCAGGGGGCGACCTGGCTGCACGTCGTCGACCTGGATGGGGCCCGCGACGGTGAGCCACGCCAGCTTGAGATGGCCGCCGCCGTCGTCGCGGAGGTCCATGGCCGCGCGCGGGTCGAGCTCGGCGGCGGGCTGCGGACGCCGATCGCGGTCGCCGGTGCGATCGGGACGGGCGCCGCGCGCGTCACCGTCGGCACGGCGGCCCTCCACGACCCCGAGTTCGTCCGCTCGATCGTCAACCGCCACGGCTCCGGCCGGGTCGTCGCCTCGATCGACGTCCGCGACGGGATCGCCCTGGGCGAGGGCTGGCGGCCGGGCGCCACCGGGATGCCGGCCGCCGAGGCGATCACCATGCTCGCGACCGCCGGGATCACTACGTTCGAGGTGACGTCCATCGCCCACGACGGGTTGCTCGAGGGACCCGATCTCGAGCTGCTGCGCTCGCTGGTGGCCCTCCACAGCGGCCGGATCATCGCCTCGGGGGGCGTGGCCTCGATCGCGGACGTGCTCGCGGTCCAGGCGATCGGCTGCGCGGGCGTGATCGTCGGCAGCGCCCTGTACGAGGGGCGTTTCGACGTCGCCGCGGCGATGGCGGCGGTGGGCAACGCGGGACGGCGAACCGTCTGACGAGGGTCAGTGGCCCTCGCCGTGGTCCTTCTTGTGCTCGCCGATGATCTTGTCGGCGAGGTGCGTCGGCACGTCCTCGTAGTGGTCGAGGGTCGAGCTGAAGGTGCCCCGGCCACCGGTCAGGGACCGCAGCTCCGTCGCATACGAGAACAGCTCCGCCTGCGGCACGTGCGCGGAGATGACCTGCTGGCCGTTCGCTGAGTCGAGGCCCAGGACCCGGCCGCGACGACCGTTCAGGTCGCGGTTGACCTCGCCCATGTACTGCTCGGGCACGCGGACCTCGACCGCCATGATCGGCTCGAGCAGGGCCGGCTTCGCCTGCAGCACGCCGTCCTTGAGCGCCATGGAGGCCGCGATCTTGAACGAGAGCTCGTTCGAGTCGACGGGGTGGTACGAGCCGTCGTAGAGCGTCGCCCGGAAGTCGATCAGCGGGAACCCGGCGACGACGCCCTCGGCCGCCGTCTCGCGGATGCCCTTCTCGACGCCCGCGAAGAACCCGCGCGGCACGGAGCCACCGACGACCTTCTCGGCGAACGCCACTCCAGCGCCCGGGTTGGGCTCGAGCTCGATCCACACGTCGCCGAACATCCCGTGGCCGCCGGTCTGCTTCTTGTACCGGCCGTGGACCTTCGTGTTGCCCCGGATCGTCTCGCGGTAGGGGACCGTGGGGGTGCGGGTCGCGATCGCCGCCCCGAACTTGCGCTTGAGCCGCTCGGTGATGACGGCGACGTGCGCCTCGCCGATCGCGCGCAGGATCTGCTCGCCGGTGTCGCTCCGCTCGACGCGGGCGGTCGGCTCCTCCTCGAGCATCCGCTGGAGCGCCGGACCCATCTTGTCGAGGTCGGACTTGGAGACCGGGTCGATCGCGACCTGGAGGGTCGGATCCGGGAACTCGATCGGGGGCAACTTGAGGCCGGCCTCGCGCGACGTGAGGGTGTCGCCGGTCTCGGTCACGCCCAGCTTGGCGACGG
>DATDJA010000092.1:0-2212 GCA_036520795.1 Candidatus Limnocylindrales bacterium | reverse complement strand
GAATCCGCGCGTTGGGCATCGCCCGCGGGAAGGGCACCGCCGTGCCGGTCGACTCGAACCTGGTGGGCGAGGCCGGGGAGCCGGCGACGATCGAGGGCGTCAAGGGCACCTGGCGCGTCGACCCCGAACAGCTCGGCCGGCGGTTCGAGGGGCGCACGGCGCTGCTGTCGCCGTTCGACCGGCTCACCTACGACCGCAGCCGCGCCCTCGCGCTGTTCGGCTTCGAGTACATCCTCGAGATGTTCAAGCCCGCGGCCAAGCGTCGAGGGGGCTACTACGCGCTGCCGATCCTCCACGGCGACCGGCTCGTCGGGAAGCTGGACGCCGCCGCCGACCACAAGTCCTCGATGCTCCGCGTGCGCGCGATCCACCAGGACATCCCGTTCACCCGCGACATCTCCAGGGCCGTCGATGCGGAGATCGAGTCGCTGGCGTCGTGGCTCGGCCTGGAGGCCATCGAGCGCGCGACCCCTCCTGACGCAGCGTGAACCGCTACCGCTTCCGCATCGCTTCGAGCACCTCGGCGCCGTGCGTGCGGAGGTTGCGGGCGACGAGTTGCGAGCGCGGGTTGATCTCGCCGATCGGGGTCACGATCGTCCAGTCGGTGAGCAGATCGAACGGGTAGCGCCCACGGGCCCCCTCGCGGAGGTCGACGTCGATAGGCCTGTTGACGAGGGTTCCGTCGAGGTCGGCATCGCCGAAGTCGTGAACCTCGAACCACAAGTGCTCGCGGCCGCCCGACCGCGTGGCGAGGCCGAGCTTCGCGAGGACGTGGACGCCATACGGCTCGAACTCCGCGGCCAGGGACCGGAACAGGCCGACGGTCGCCTCGGCCCGGCGCGCCATGAGCGCGGTCGCATCGTTCGGGAACATCGCCGCGAAGGGCTCCGGGAACCGACGACGGGCGAGCGACAAGGGCTCGGGCCCGCTCCCTCCACCGAGGCCGAACAGCCGGCGACGCGACGGGTCGCAGAGAACGACGCGGTGATCGTCGTGATGGTCGGCGTCGCGAAGGGCGCGCCACTGAGGCGCGGCCTCGCGCATGAACCGGTCGGCCGGCACGAGTGCGAGCTCGAACCGGGGGAAGGCGTACTGGACGCGATCCGTGCCCGGCGTGATGTCGCCGCCCAGCGCTCGAAACGCGAGCGCGCGGAAGAGGTCGGGGCTGCTGGCGACGAAGGTCGGATGCGCCGCCAGGACGTCGAGGTCGAAGGCGCCGAGCTCGTGCAGGCCATGGGTATGCATCCAAGTCGAGCCGGCCTCCGGGCCGCCCGTGGCGTCGTCCTGGACGATGTGCAGGCAGTACAGCGATGCGATATCGAGGTCCGCGTCGTGGGCGAGTTCCTCGTCCAGGCCCGCGCGGCCCCAGGAAAGCTGCGAGGCCATGTCGATGGCGACGACCCCGTCGTCGCCGAGCAGCGCGCGGACGAACCGCAGCATGGTCTTGCGGTCCGCGAGAACCACCTTGCGGCGCGCCGGGACGGTCAGGGCGATGCCGACGGTCGGGCCCGACGCCGCGTCCTTCTCCTCACGCGTCAGGCTGCCCGCGAACCGGACGAAGGGCTCGGCGGGTGGCCCGTCGCGGATGTACGCGATGCGCGCGTCGCCCCAGTCCGGATGGCGGAGCTTCGCCTCCCACAGCATCGCGTCGTCGGTCGTCCGAAGTGGCTCGACCTCGATCCGCAGGTCGCGGAGACGGCCGAATGCCTCGACAGGCGGCGGCGCGGAGCCAGGGAAGTACACCTGCGCGATGCCCGGGGCGTCACGTTGCAGGAAGGCGAACACGGCGTGATCGTACGCATTCGCCGACGCCATCGCGGCATGTCCCCCACCATGGGTGGGTGAGGGTGACAAAGCGGCGCGTCGTCTGGGCGGTGGTCGCGGTCGTTGTCGTGCTCGCGGGCCTCGGGTTGTGGCGGCGCGCGGCGGTGGCGGACACGACGCCGGGCACGACGACCAATCAGCTCGAGTCCGGCGGGGTCAAGCGGACGTACCTGCTCGACACGCCCGGCGGCTCGGTGCCCGGCGCCGGTCGCCCCCTACTGATCCTCATGCACGGCGGCGGCGGGACGGCGGACAGCCTCGACAAGCAGACGGGCGGGCTGCCGGCGCTGGCGACCGCGGCCGGGTACGTCGTCGCGCGGCCGCAGGGGCTTAACCGGCAGTGGAACGACGGCCGCGAGGTCAACAAGGACGTCGACGACGTGGCCCT
>DATDJA010000091.1:0-6369 GCA_036520795.1 Candidatus Limnocylindrales bacterium | reverse complement strand
GGCGTGTTCTACCTGATGTCGGGCGTGTCGCCCTCGACCGGCGTGTTCTGGCGGTGCGTGTACGGCCTGCCGATCCTGCTCATCGTCGCGTGGCGCGAATGGGGCACGCTGGGGCCGATGAGCCGGCGCTCAATCGGCCTGTGTGCGGTCGCCGGCGTGTGCTTCGCGGTCGACCTGATCACGTTCCACTACGCCGTCGACGTGATCGGCGCCGGCCTCGCGACCGTGATGGGCAACCTCCAGGTCGTGATCGTCGCCCTGGCCGCGTGGGCCGCATTCGGAGAACGGCCGCGGAACGAGGTGCTGGCCGCGCTGCCGGTGATGATGCTGGGCGTCGTCCTGATCTCGGGGGTCGTCGGGGCCGGCGCATACGGCACCGACCCGCGGCTCGGCGTCGCCATCGGCGTGGTCACGGCGACCGCGTACGCGGGTTACCTGCTGATCATCCGTCGCGCGACGCCGGACCAGCGACCGGCCGCGCCGGTGGCCATCGCGACGGCCGTGACCGCCCTGTGCGCCGGGCTGTTTGGCGCGGCGGCCGGTGATCTCGACCTCACGCCTGGCCTGCCGGCCGACGCCTACCTGATCGCGCTCGGCATCCTGTCCCAGTCGGTCGGCTACCTGGCGATCCAGGTCTCGCTGCCACGCCTCCCGGCGGTGATCGCCTCGGTCCTGCTGCTCGTCCAGCCGGTTACGACAGTGTTCCTGGGCGCCATCCTGCTGCGCGAGCTGCCGTCGCCGTTCCAGCTCGCGGGCGTCGCGCTCGTGATTGCCGGGATCGCGCTCGCGACGGGCTCACTCGGTCGGATCCGGACCGCGATCGGCGCCGGAGCCGGGTCGGGGTAGCCGCGGCGTCTCGTTAGCCACGCTAACCATCCGGCGAGGGGTCAGTCGTCCGGGTGATCCGCCTCGGCGGCGCCCCACTCGTGGGCGTGGGCGTCCGCCGGCTGGGGTGGTCCGTCGTACGGCGGCAGGTCGGCGCGGGACGTGGACACGTCGTGGGTCACGCCGGGATCGCCGGTCTCCACGATCCGGAACCGCACGCCGGCCACTTCCAGGTCTTCGAGCAGCTCGTGGGGCATCCTGGTCGCGCCGAGCGCACGCAGCGCGTCGAGGTGTCCGACCGGCAGCAGCGCGGGCCAGCCGGGATCACCCTGCCACGACGGCCGGGTGACGCTGCCGCGGTCGTCGCCATGGGCCGCGATCAGCGTGGTGACCGTCTCCGCGTCGACCCAGGCGAGCCTCGCCGGCCACACGAGGGCGGCGTCGGTCTCGGCGACCATCCGGATCGCCGCCTCGATGCCGTTGACGATCTGCCCGATCGGTCCACGTTCGGGATCAACGGGGTCCACGAGCGTCGCCTCGGTGTTCGCGAGCGCCGCCGCGACGGCCCCGTCGGGATCGAACGAGCAGACGACGACGGGCGTCGCCCCACCGGACCACGCGACGTCGGCGAGCCTGCGGACGCCCGGCGTGCCGTCGGCGTCGGCAAGGGCCGACGCCGGGCTGGCGGCGAGGATGACGGCGGCGACGGTCACGGGCTCCCTCCTTGTCTGCCCGCGCAGTGTAGCGACGTCGCGAACCTTTCCGGTCGACGCGCGTTATTGTCGAGTGACGCCCGCCGCGCCCCCCTCCGGGAGAAGGTCCGCTGCCCACACCGCTCGGCCTCTGGTCCGCCGTGCTCCGACGCAGCCGTGCGGACCTGCCCGTCGTGTTCGCCTCGTGGGCCCTGATCGCGAGCGCCCTGGCACTGCTGGCGGCGGGAACCCTGTACTCGGACGCGGTCACGCTCGCCGGACTCCATCGCGAGCTGCGGAACGCGCCGCCGGCCGAGCGCGCGATCGTCGTGCGGACGCGGATCCTCCCGGATCGGATCGCCCTCGCGGATGAAGCCGTGCTCCCGGAGCTCCGGCGGGCCATCGCCCCGACGGGTGGGGAGATCGCGAAGGTCCTGCACTCCTCCGCCTACGCGGACGCCGCGGCGGACCCAGAGACCGTGACGGACCTCACGACGTTCGGATCGTTCGAGGGGCTCGACAGGCACGCGACGCTGGTCGACGGGCGATGGGCGGAGGCGGGTCACTCGCCGGTGGAGGCGACCCTCTCCCAGCCGGCCGCCACCGCGCTCGGGGTGACCACCGGCGACACCATCGCCCTGGAGAGCCGCCTGGACCCGGGCCGGATGGTGGATGTCGCCATCACCGGTACCTGGCGCGCTGATCCGGCGGATCCCTACTGGCTCGGCGATCCGCTGGTGCTCGACGGGGTCGAGACCAGCGGGCGATTCACCACCCGCGGGCCGCTGGTCGTGCAGGAGGCCGACCTGTTGAGCGATCCGTTGAGCGAGCCGCTCGACGCGCAGTGGCGAGCGATCCCGGCGATCGACGGCTTCAGCCCGGAGATGCTGGACGCGATGGCGACCGACGTGGGCGGGGTGCTCGGTCGCGTCAATGCCGCCCTCCCGCAGTCGAACCAGGCCTCGGTCACCACCAAGCTGCCCGACATCCTCGCGTCGGTCGACCGTTCCGTCCTCGTCGCGCAGTCGGGGATCCTGCTGCTGCTGGTCCAGTTCGGCGTGCTCGCCGCCTATGCCGTCATCCTGGTCGCGGCGCTGCTCCTCGAGCGGCGGCGTACGGAGACCGCGTTGCTGCGGTCGCGCGGCGCGGGCACGGGTCACCTCGTCTCGATGGCGTTCGGAGAGGCGTTGCTGGTCGTCGTCCCCGCCGTGCTCGCCGCCCCGTGGCTCGCGATGCTGCTCGTCCAGGCGGTGCGCCTCAATCCCGCGATGGAGGGCGTCGGCCTGAGTGCGCCCCTGCCCGGCCCATCGACGTTCATCACCGCGGCCCTCGGGGGCCTCGTGGCGCTGCTCGTCCTGACGATCCCGACGCTCGCGTCGGGCGTGAGCATCGCGGGCGTTCGCGCCGCCGTCGGCCGGCAGGCGGGCCGGACGCTCCCGCAACGCCTGGGCCTCGACCTCGCCCTTGTCGTCCTGGCGGTGATCGCGATGCTCCAGCTCCGCCTGTACGGGGCGACGCTCACGCGGAACGCCGGCGGCACCCTGGGGGTCGATCCGCTGCTGGTCGCCGCACCCGCGATCGGCCTGCTCGGCGGGGCGGTCCTCGCCATCCGGATCGTGCCCCGCCTCGCGGAGCTCGGCGAGCGCGCGATGGCGAGGACGCGCGGGCTGATTGGGTCGCTCGGGAGCCGACAGGTCGCGCGCCGGCCGCTGCGCTACACGCGGGCCGCGCTGCTGCTCATCCTCGCCGCCGCCCTCGGGACCTTCGCATCGGCTCACGCCGCGACCTGGACCCAGAGCCAAGCGGACCAGGCGGCGTGGGCGGTCGGGGCCGACATGCGGATGTCGCCCGGTCCCCGGAGCGACATTCCGCCGTGGACGACCGGCGGCGCGTTGCGGGCGATCGCGGGCGTCACGGCCGCCACGCCGGTCGTGCAGGCGGCCGTCGACATCGGGTCGACGATCCGCGGTGGCACCCTCGTTGCGGTCGACGGCAACGCCATGGCCGACATCGTCCGCCTGCGCGACGATGCGACCGGCGACGCGACCGTCGCCGGTCTGCGCGAGATCGGGAGCCGCCGCCCGCCGGTGCCCGGCATCGCGCTGCCTGCGGGAACCCGCCGGATCGCGCTCCGCTACGACTCGGCCTTTACGCCTGTTGAGGGGTTCGCGCCCGTTCCCGAGGGCCACCCGGGCCTGCGAGCAGCAGTCGTGCTCGTCGACGGCGATGGCCGTGTCGCGCGGATCCAGTCGGATCACGGCCCGATCGGCGTCGGGGGTGCCGAGCTCGTCATCCCCCTGGCGACCGAGGCCGGCGGTGAGGCGACCGACCCACTCCACCTGATCGGCCTCGACGTCGGGCTGTCCATTTCCGGGCTCACGGACGCCGGCGTGCAGGGACAGGTCGACTTGACGAGCGTCGCGGTGAGCCCGGACGACGAGGGCGACACCTGGACGCCGGTGGACCTGGCATCGGCCGACGGGCGGTGGGTCCGGGACCAGGGCGGCACCCTGATCCCCTTCGATCCGGGCACGGGACCTGTGGTCCGGCTGCCCGTTCAGGACCTGTTCCCGTTCTTCGAGTACGGCTGGGAGATGACGGTGCTCCCGCCGCGGGACCCCGCGCCGATCCCGACGCTCGTCGGCCAGGCGTTCCTCGACCGCACCGGCGCGGAGGTCGGCGACCAGCTGCGCGCGTCCGTGTTCGGGGTGCCGGTGACGCTCGACCTGGCGGCGCGCGTCGATGCCTTCCCGCCGCTCGACCAGTCGAAGCCGTTCGTGGTCGTGGACGGGCTGGCGCTCGACCTTGCGCGGGCCGGTGCCAGGGGCTCGATCGTCGACGCGGACACGTGGTTGCTGTCCGTGGACCCGGACCGGGCGGCCGAGGTCGCCGCGACGCTGCGCTCGGCGCCGATCGGCGCCCTGGACGTGGTCGAGACCTCGGCCGTCACGGCCGACCTCGCCGGCGACCCGCTCGGGCTGGGCGTGATCGGGATCCTCGGTCTCGGCTCGCTCGCGGCGCTCGTGTTCGCGTCGATCGGCTTCCTCGTGAGCGCGACGGTGTCGATCTCCGAGCGGATCGGCGAGTTCGCGCTCCTCAAGGCACTCGGCCTGGCGCCACGCCAACTGCTGCTGTGGCTCTCGATCGAGAACTTCCTGCTGCTCGCCACGGGGCTCATTCTCGGGACGCTGCTCGGGCTCGTCCTCGCGTTCCTGGTGCTGCCGTTTGCGACGCTCACGCCCACGGGTGCCCCGCCGGTCCCCGCGCCGGTCGTCGTCGTGCCGCCCGAGGCCGCGATCCCGACTGCGGTGCTGGCGGCGATCCTGGTCCTCGCGACCGTCCTGCTGGCCATGCGGCAGCTGCCGGCGGCCCGCACCAGCGCCGTCCTCCGGGCGAGGGACGAGTAGCCGTGCGCTGGCTGTGGATCGCGCTGCGCCGGATCGGCGACGACCGGGGAGCCACGATCGGGTTCGCCGCGCTCGTGCTCGTCACGGCCCTCATCGCCGCGCTCGCGCCGCGCGTGCTGGCCAGCCTCGCCGACGAGGCGGTGCGGGCCGAGGTCCGCTCGGCGCCGGCCGCGGCGCGGAGCATGGTGATGCTCCAGAACCGGACCTTCGGGCTCGGCCCTGCGGAGGACCCGCTCGCGCAGGTGCGCGCGGCCGGCGACGAGCTCGACACGACGGTGCCCGGCTCGATCCGCGCGCTCGTGGACCACCGGGAGATCGAGGTGGAGAGCGGTCGGTATCGGGTGCAGAAGGACACGACCGACCCGGCGTTCGTCCGGCTCCGGATCCAGGAAGACGCAAGCGACCATATCCGCTACACCGACGGCCGCGCGCCGACCGCCAGCGTCACTGTCCGTGACGACGTCGGACCAGACCAGGTCGACGACGTGCCGGTCTACGAGGCGGCGATCTCGGCCGAGACCGCGCGGCGGTTCGGGATCTCGCTCGGCGAGACCGTGCCGCTCGTCGGTGACCCGGGCGACCAGCTGATCGGCCGCACGAATGGCGACCTGTACGCCTTCGCGACGATCACCGGCATCTATGAGGCGCTCGACCCCGACGAGGACTACTGGCTCGGCGACCAGCAGCTGATCCACCCGGTGATCCGGGCCTTGTCGCTGGAGGTGCAGCTGCTCGATGCCGCACTTCTGGTCGATGACGCGACCCATGCCGCGCTCGCCCAGTACGCGAGCACGGCGTCACCGGGCCTGCGCTACTCGTGGCGCTCGTTCCTCGACCCGCGGCGCCTCAGCCAGCGGTCGCTCGCCGCCCTGACCACCGACTTCCGGCGCCTGCTCGTCGAGTACCCGTCGGCAAACATCACGCCGTCGACCGACACGGCGCTGCGGACCGGGATGGCCGCGATCCTCGAGACGCACCAGCGGCGCTGGGCCGCGGCCGAGGGAATCGTCGCGGTGATGGCGATCGGGCCGGCGCTGGTCGCCCTCGCGACCCTGACGCTGATCGCCGTGCTCGCCGCGCGCCGGCGGCAGGTGACCATGTCGCTCGCGCGCAGCCGCGGAGCCTCGGGCGGCCAAGTGCTGGTCCCCGCGGTCGTCGAAGGCCTCCTGATCGCGGTCCCGGGGGCGGTGGTGGTCGTGGTCATCGCCGTCGCGCTGATCCCGGGCGGCCTCCTGACGCCGACGCTCGTCTGCGTGGCGGTCGTGGTCGCGATCGCGGTCACCGTCGTCACGTCGACGGTGGTGTCGATCGTTCGCTCGCGGGGACCGGGCAAGCGGGACGGCGACCGCGTCGTCGGGCGCGTCGGCGCGCGCCGCCTGGTGCTCGAAGGGTTGATCGTCGCCGGGGCGATCGGCGCGGCGCTGCTGCTCCGGCAGCGCGGGCTC
>DATDJA010000090.1:0-4387 GCA_036520795.1 Candidatus Limnocylindrales bacterium | reverse complement strand
CGCCTGCGGGCCATCGCATTCGCCGCCCGGGCCGGCTACCACCTCGCCGGTGCACGGGCCGTCGTCGTCGATGACTACTTCTTCCCGCTGTACGTGATCCGGCCACGCCCCGGGACGGTCCGGCTCCAGGTCTGGCATGCGGCAGGGGCGTTCAAGACATTCGGCTACAGCGTCCTCGACCGCTCGTTCGGCGCCGACGAGGCGTTCGTCGAGAAGGTGGCGATCCACTGCAACTACAGCCTCGCCCTCGTGTCGTCGATGTCGGTCGCCCCGCACTATGCGGAGGCATTCGGACAACCGGTGGACCTGTTCACGTCGCGGTTCGGCCTCCCGCGCACGGACCTGTTCGCGGACGATCGCCGGCGCGAGCGCGCCCGCGCTCGGCTGCGCACGACCTACGGCCTGCCCGACGGACGCCGGGTCGTGCTCTACGCCCCGACGTTCCGCGGCGAGACGATCGGCAACGCCCGCTACGACGACCTGCTCGACCTGCGCGTCATGCACGAGGCGCTGGGCGACGGCCACGTCGTCGTCCTCAAGCTCCACCCCTTCGTTCGCCAGGCCCTCGTCGTCCCGACGGACCTTGGCGGGTTCGCGATCGACGCCTCCGCCGACCCGGACCTCAACGAGCTGATGCTGATCAGCGATGTCCTGGTGACCGACTACTCGAGCGCGATCTACGAGTTCTCGCTGCTCGGGCGGCCGATCGCGTTCCTCGCCCCCGATGGCGACGCCTACCAGCGCGAGCGCGGCTTCTACCTTGACTTCCCGGCCGACCTGCCCGGACCGGTCTTCACGACGACCGCGGACCTCGCCGCGGCGATCCGGGCGAATGCCTTCGACCTCGAGCGCGTTCGCGCGTTCGCCGCGGCGAGCTTCGATGTGGTCGACGGCCGAGCCACGGCACGGATCGTCGACGAGGTCATCGTCCCTGCCCTGCGCGGCGAGGCGCCGCCGATCGCCTAGGTCTGGGTCGCAGCCGCCTCGGCGGCGGCGATCTTCCGCAGCCGCCAGCCGGCCCAGGCGCAGAACGCGGCGGCCAGCGCGAGCCAGGCGACCAGGATGCCGCCGAGGATGATCCCGCCGACGAGCAGCGCGATGATCTCGCCCGCCCGGTCGAAGTCGTCGACGCGCTCGGCGAGGTCCTGGGTCATCACGCCGATCTGCTCGATCTCGGCCGTGAGGCCCGTCAGGTCGTTCGCGTTGGTGGTCAGGTTGTCCTCGAGGCCGCCGGTCATCCCCTGGAACGCGCGCAGCCGGGCGCTGAAGTCGCGGAACTTGGACGACGCTCCCGCGAGCGGCTGCTGGCCGAGGATGTTGAAGTTGAGGTTGTTGGCGAGCTCGTCCGAGACGCCGGCGAGGTCCTGGATCACGACGCCCGCCTCGCCGATCAGCGCACCCGTGGTGTTGAGCGTCGCCGCGGCGTGATCGGTGGACGTGGCGAGCTTGGCGATCGAGGCGTCGATCCGGTGGAGGGACGAGCTGAGCTTCGCCTGGTCGGCGGCGATCCGGTCGTCGAGGTTGCGGGCGGCGATCCCGCCCGCGATCAGCCCGCCCGCGATCACCGCCGCGAGGACCATCCCGATCAGGCCGAAGACCAGCAGCGCGGTCCCCAGGCGACGCCGCTCCACCCCGAGCCATTCCATCGCCGCATCGTATCTGCCGCGACCCCCGGACGGGTACCCTGAAGCGCAGGAGCAGGAGGGCAGCGTGGAACGGATCGGGTTCGTCGGGCTCGGCACGATGGGAGCGGCCATGGCCGCGAACCTGCGGCGGGCGGGGTTCGAGGTCACGGTCTGGAATCGGACGCCGGGCCGCGCCGATGGGCTCGTCCAGCTCGGTGCCCGCGAGGCGGCGACGCCGGCGGCCGTGGCCGTCGCGTCGGACGTTGTCGTGAGCTGCGTCTCGGACACCCCCGACGTCGAGGCCGTGCTGTTCGGGAGCGACGGCGTGGCGGACGGGATCGCCCGCGGTGGGCTGGTCATCGACTGCTCCACGATCTCCCCGACCGCGACCGTGGACTTCGCCCGCCGACTCGCCGACGCCGGCGTCGGCTTCGTCGATGCGCCGGTCTCGGGCGGGTCGGAGGGAGCCCGCCTCGCGACCCTGACGATCTTCGTGGGTGGCGAGCCGGACGCCGTCGAGCGGGCCCGCCCGATCCTCGCGGCCATGGGCAAGACCATCACCCGCTTCGGTCCGGCCGGCAGCGGGCAGGCGGTCAAGGCGATCAACCAGGTGGTCCTCGCCGGGACGTACCTCGGCGTCGCCGAGGGGATGGTGCTCGCGCTCAAGGCCGGGCTCGACCCCGTCGCCGTCGCCGACGCGCTCCACGGCGGCGCGGCGCGCAGCTGGGTCCTCGAGAACCGCAGCGGTCGGATGATCGACAACGAGTACCCGCTCGGGTTCCGGACGGCGCTGCATCTCAAGGACCTGGTGATTGCGCTCGAGATGGCGCGCGGGCTCGGGGCGTCGCTCCCGGTCGCGGGGATCGCGGCCCAGCTGGAGGCGGGGCTCGTCGCGCGCGGCCACGGCGACGAGGACATGTCCAACCTCGCGCGCGCGATCCGGTCGCTGTCGGGCCTGGACGGCTGACGGGCGCCGACCGCCCGATCGTCAGGTCAGGACGGGCCCCAGGGAGGGCGTCAGCAGCAGCGGGTCGCCCAGGCGGTCGGCGTACTTCGGCCTGAACCGTTCGGGGGTATAGGCGTCGAGCTGGACCCGGCGCGGCGGCTTCGAGGCCTCGTCGAGCGAGACGTGTGCGTACTTGCCGTCGCGGATCGCGACCATCCGGCCGCCGACCCCATCGCGGATCAGGTCCATCCCGATGTTCGCGAACGTCGACGCCACCATCGAGTCGAGCATGTCGGGTTCGCCCGACCGGAGGTCGTAGGTCAGCTCCGACGACACCGCGTCGATCCCGGTACGTGCCTTGAGCTCGGTGGCCAGCACCTCGCCGACGTTGGCCTTGTGGCGATGCCCGAACGCGTCGGCCTCGCCGAACTCGGGGACCTCGAACCCGTGCCAGATCGCGCCCTCGGCAGTCACGACCATCGCGTACCGGCTGGGGTTGTTGCGGTGGTCCTCCTTGAGCAGCTCGGCCAGGGCGTCGAGGTCGTAGGGGAACTCGGGGATCAGGCAGCGCGTGGACGTCACGTACGCCGTGTACAGCGCCGTGAACCCGGCGTCGCGGCCGAAGATCCGGAACACGCCGATCCGCTCGTGGCTGCCCAGCGTCGTCCGCTGGCGGTTGATCAGCTCCTTGGCCCGCGTGATCGCGGACGAGAAACCAATGCAGTACTCGGTTCCGTTGACGTCGTTGTCCATCGTCTTGGGGATCGCGATCAGCGGCATCCCGGCCGTGTGCAGGACCGACGAGAACGAGAGCGTGTCGTCGCCGCCGATGGTGACGAGGTGACTGAGCCCGAGGTGCTCGATCGTGTCGAGCACGTGCTGGGTCAGGTCGTACACGCCGTCCGAGGTCTCGCGGTCGGCGACCGTCGCCGGGTCGAGCCAGGCGGGCAGGGACGAGGCGCGCATCTTGCGCGGGTTGGTGCGCGAGCTGTGGAGCATCGTGCCGCCGGTCCGGTCGATGGTCCGCGTGTTGTTGCGGTCGAGGATCCGGACGTACTCGGGGTCGGGCTCCGGCCCGCGTCGCTGGTGGGTCAGGCCCTCCCAGCCACGCCGGATGCCGATCGCTTCGTAGCCGAGCTCGGTCGCGCGGTAGACGACGCTCTTGATGACGGCGTTGAGGCCCGGCACGTCACCGCCGCCGGTGAGGATGCCGATGCGTCGAGGTCCAGCCAATTGGGGCTCCGCAGCAAGGGCCCGGCCGACGGCCGAACCGCCGAACATCCTAGCGCCGGGGCTGGGTTGCGCGTTGGTGACGGTCGTATGATCGCGCCCATGAACTACGAGCTGTTCATGGGCGAGGCCCTTGCGGAAGCTCGTCTGGCCGGCTCACGCGGCGCGCCGCCGGTCGGGGCCATCGCGGTGATGAACGAGGCGATGGTCGCCCGCGGGTCGCACCGGGTGACCAAGGGCAACGACCCGACGGCCCA
The DNA here is from genome assembly GCA_036520795.1 of Candidatus Limnocylindrales bacterium. GTDB lineage: Bacteria > Chloroflexota > Limnocylindria > Limnocylindrales > CSP1-4 > CAIXZV01. The sequence continues at coordinate 329 of DATDJA010000090.1, read as the reverse complement.
CGCCGTGGTCGTCGCACTGCGCGAGGCTGCGCGCAAGCTCGCGACACCGCATCTCTCCGATGTGACGATCTTCACCACGCTCGAGCCCTGTCCGATGTGCGTGGGGGCGCTCCTCGAGTGCGACGTCGCCGCGCTCGTGTACGCGATGCCCAACCCGATCGATGGTGCCGCCGGGACCGTCCTCCAGCTCGCACAGCACCCCGGCCTTGGCCGCCGGCTGCAGGTCGTGTCCGGGATCCGCCGCGCCGAGGCCGAGGAGCTGAACGCGCAGCTCGCCGCGGTGCCGTCGGGCGCCTGACCGCTGGCCGCGTCCACCGCGATTCGCCCCG
>DATDJA010000089.1:0-34154 GCA_036520795.1 Candidatus Limnocylindrales bacterium | reverse complement strand
CCGGGTGGAGCCGCCCGCGATCGGGCATCGTAGGGGCATGCGCGAGATCCAGGCGGCCGTCATCGAGCGCGCCGGCGAGGCGACCACCGTCGAGACGCTGCGCCTCGACGACCCGCGACCCGGCGAGGTCCTCGTGCGGATGACCGCGTCGGGCGTGTGTCACTCCGATCTGCACGTGCGCGACGGCGACTGGGATCGTCCCGGCCCGATCGTGCTCGGCCATGAGGGTGCCGGTGTCATCGAGGCCGTGGGCGCCGGGCTCGACCCGTCCGCGGTGGGTCTGGCCGTCGCGCTGTCGTGGTACGCGCCTTGCCTGCGCTGCCGCGAGTGCCAGCGGGGCCGCCAGTGGCTGTGCTCCGGCTCGCCGTCGCTGCACCACACGCAGGCCGACGGCACGTCGCGCCTGACCCGGGCGGATGGCTCGCCTGTCCTCGCCTACCTCTCGATCGGCACGATGGCCACGGCGCAGGTCGTGCCGGCGACGGCGGTCGTCCCGATGCCCGACGGCGTGCCGCCCGAGGTCGCGGCGCTGATCGGCTGCGGGGTCTCGACCGGCGTCGGGGCCGTGATCAAGACGGCCGAGGTGCCCGCCGGTTCGACGGTCGCGGTGATCGGCCTCGGCGGGGTCGGGCTGTCGTGTGTGATGGGCGCGGTGCTCGCCGGCGCGCGGCGGATCATCGCGGTGGACGTGAACCGCGCGAAGATCGACCTCGCGGGGGAGCTCGGGGCCACGCACTGGGTCCACGCGGACCCGAAGAGTCCGGACGCGACGATCGAGGGCATCCGGGTCGCCGCGGGCGAGGGCGGGCCGGACTACGTGTTCGAGGCGATCGGCCTGCCCGCGACGATCGAGCAGGCGGTGGCCGCGCTGCCACCGGGCGGGACGGCGGTCCTCGTGGGGCTGACCGCGTTCGGGCAGACGGCGAGCTTCGAGGCGTTCCCGTTCGTCGACGGCGGCCGGCGGATCATCGGCTCCAACTACGGGTCGGCGGTCGCCGCGATCGACTTCCCGCGCTACGCGGAGTGGTACCTCGCGGGCCGGCTGCCCATCGATCGTCTCATCGACCGGCGCCTGCCGCTCAGCGAGCTCGAGGACGCGTTCGACCGTCTCCGCGCCGGCGAGGCCGCGCGCCAGGTGGTGACGTTCGACTGACCGTCGAGTCCGGCAGGACGGGCGTCAGGCGAGCAGATCCGTCCGGCGTCCGGCCGCGATGCCGTGCTCGAGGGACTCGAGGGACCGGCCCAGCCACGATACGTCCGCCCCGGCGAGGTCCAACGACTCGATCGGGTCGATCGTCCCGAGGAAGCCGAGGTAGCTCTGGACCTGGTACAGGGAGCCGACGACCATCGCCAGGTCGGCGACCCGCGGCCGATCGGCCTCGGCCACCTCGGGCCACGCGGCGAGGTACCGGTCGGCGAGGGCGCGCCGGATCGCCACGTCCGGCGTGCGCGCGAGCGTCGCCGGCAGGTCCAGGAACGGCGGCCCGATGGAGGCGTCCGACCAATCGAAGACGACCGGCCCGCGCCCCGTCCGGGCGACGTTCCAGGGATGGCAGTCCCCGTGCACCACCGTGTCCGGCACGCCCAGCGCCCCGAGGCGCTCACAGGCCTCGACGAGGCGCGGCACGGCGGCGTCCCACTCGTCGCGGACCGCCGGCCGGAGGCGATCGCCGAGCTCGTTCTGGCCGAGGAAGCCGGGGATGTCCGCGGCGAGACGAGTCAGTGGACGCCGCGGCAGCCCGGCACGGATCAGGGCGTCCGGTTCGCCGGACCAGGCCAGCTGCAGCGCCGCGAGGGACGCAAGCCCGTCACCCCACCCGTCGGCCGGCCCGAGACCGACGATGTCGGCGCCGAGGTCGCCCATCAGGAGCCAGTTCTCCTCAGGATCGATGGCGATGACCTCTGGCACGAGGTCCGGCGTGCGCTCGGCGAGGGTGCTGGTGATCGACGCCTCGTGCGCGAACACCGGCGCGGCGCACTTGAGGAAGCACGGGCCACCGGCCGCGGGGGCGCGGAGCACGACCGCGAGTGGCCACGCGTGGATCGTCGTAGGTGGCCCCTCCGCCGGCCGGCCGGCCTCGGCCATCCGGTCGACCATCCACGATGACGCGCGATCGTGCCAGCCGGGCCGGGTCCAGGCGGGGCGGCGCCATGGTCCCTGGACGTCCGGACCGTCGCGACCGCGCTCGAGCCACCAGTCCAGGGTCCCGCCGACGCCGGACGGGCCGACGCGGCCGCGGACGGCGCCCATTTCCACCCAGCGGAAGCCAGCCGGCGGCGGCGCCTCGAGCGGCTCGGCCTCCAGGACCATCAGCGTCGGCGCTCGTTCGGCGTCGAGCTCGCTCACCACGAGCCGGAGCGGGATCAGCGGCAGGCCGACAGCGGCTGCGGCGGCCTCGAACACGTGGCTCATCGGCTGGTCGTCGTCCATCACGAGATTGACCGACGGCAGCCTCCATGGCGCGTCGCTGGTCGCGTCGTCATCGAGGCGCGCGAGGATCGCGTCCGCCCCGCGGCGCGGCACCAGGACCGCGATGTCGCAGCTGCGGGGAATGGCTTCGTCCACGCCGGCAGCCTAGCGCGGCCAGCAGGACGGTTTCGGGCTCGCTCGCGATCGAGCGTCAGCGCGTCACCCGCCACGAGGTCGGACGCCGGCTAGCGGTGTCGCGGATTCAGGGTCAGGTACCGGACGGACGGATGCTCGCCGAAGCCGTCGCGCGAGTCCTCGCCGACGATCGCGGCGATGGTTCCGAAGATGGCGAACAGGGCGGCGAACGAGAGGATGGCGAAGAGGCTGTCCACGTCGGACCTCCAGGTTGCTGGGTTCGAGCTGATGGATGCATCGTGACGCAGGACCGGACCTCTGATAAGGTCCGGTTCAATGGCAAGAACGAGGACCAGTTCCAACCTCGAGCTGCTCGTGATCCTGGATCGCGACCACCCGCACGCGCTCCACCACCAGCTCGAGCAGGCGCTCCGCGAGGCCATCCGCGACGGCCGCCTTCCAGCCACGACCGCCCTCCCCTCGACCCGCGGGCTCGCCGCCCAGCTGGGCGTGTCGCGCGGCATCGTCGTCGAGGCCTACGCGCAGCTGACCGCCGAGGGCTACCTCGCCAGCACGCCGGGCGGCGCGACGCGCGTCGCCCGCAACGCGACGGTCACCGAGGTCTACCGCCCGGTCCTCCAGCCCCCGACCATCGAGTTCGACTTCCGCCCCGGCCGCCCGGACGTCGCCGAGTTCCCGCGGGCCGCCTGGCTGCGCAGCCTGCGTCGCGTCCTGACCGACGCCCCGAGCGAGCGGCTCACCTACCTCAACGGCCACGGTATCCCGGAGCTGCGCGTCGCGCTCGCCACGTACCTGAACCGCGCCCGTGGCGCCTGCGCCGATCCGGCCGACGTCGTGATCTGCGCGGGGTTCGCCCAGGGGCTCGCCCTGACCGCGCGCGCGATGCGTGCCGCCGGCGCGCGCCGGATCGCCGTCGAGGACCCGTCGGACCCCGAGTACCGCACCACGCTTGCACGAGCGGGGCTGGACTCGGTCGGCGTGCCGGTCGACGAGCGCGGGGTACGGGTGGACCTGCTCGACGGTCTCGACGTCGACGGCATCGTCGTCACCGCCGCCCACCAGTACCCGACCGGCGCCGTCCTCCCTCCCGAGCGTCGCGCCGCCCTCGTCGACTGGGCCGTCCGCCGCGGCGCGCTGATCATCGAGGACGACTACGACGCCGAGTTCCGCTACGACCGCGAGCCGATCGGCGCCATCCAGGGACTCAACCGCGACAACGTGGTCTACGCGGGAACCGCGAGCAAGATGCTGGCTCCGGGCCTGCGCCTCGGTTGGCTCGTCTCCCCGCCTCACCTCACGGACCGGCTGATCGAGGCGAAGCAGGCCGCCGACATGGGCTCCGCGGCCCTCGACCAGCTGGCGTTCGCCGACATCCTCGAGCGTGGCGAGCTGGACCATCACCTGCGCCGGATGCGGGCGATCTATCGAGGCCGGCGGGACGCGCTCCTTGCGGCCCTTGCCCGGCACCTGCCCGACGTCCGTCCCGTTGGGGCGGCGGCAGGCCTGCACGTCCTCGCCTGGCTGCCCGGCGACGTCGACGAGGCAGGTGTGGTTGCCGAGGCCCTTGCCTCCGGCATCGCAGTAGGCAGCCTGGCGACGCGCCGCATCGCGCCCGGCCCTGACGGCCTGATCTTCGGCTACGGGGTGATCGCGGAGCCGGCGATCGAGGCCGGGGTTGCGCGCCTCGCCGGGATCGTCGCGGCGAACCGGGGCAAGGCGGCCTAGACCCGCTCGGCCTCTCGGTCCTCCGTGTCGACCGCGAGCGGCTCCTCGATGTGGGGCACCAGCGGCTGTCCGGTAATCAGCCGCGTCGAGCGCCCGCGGGTCAGGAACGAGAACGCCCAGCGGGTGGTGACGACGATCCGGTTCGCGAAGCCGATCAGGTACACGATGTGGATCCCCAGCCACAGCAGCCAGGCGGTGAACCCGCCCTGGCGCCCAAACGGGCCCATCCACGGGATGTCGGTCACCCCCGCGAGCCGCCCGATCACCGCCACGTCGCCGTGGTTGCTGTACCGGTACGGCTTCGTCGGCTGGCCGCGCAGGCGGGCAAGGATGGTCTTCGCGGCGTACGTCCCGCCCTGGATGCCGCCCTGGGCGACGCCCGGCGTGGGCCGGTCGGGCTTCCACGGCTGGATCGCGGCATCGCCCACCGCGAAGATCTCCGGGTGCCCTGGGATCGTCAGGTCCGGCAGCACGCGGATGCGCCCGCTGCGGTCGGTCTCGGCGCCGGTCGCCGCCGCGACCTTGCGCCCGAACGACGACGCCAGCACGCCCGCCGCCCAGAGCACCGTCCGCGCCTCGATCACCTCTTCGGCGCCCGACTCGGTGACAACACGAACGGAGTGATCGTTCACGTCGATGACCCGGGTGCTCGTCCGAACGGTGACCCCGAGCCGTTCGAGCTGCCGGCGGGCGGAGGCGGAGCGATCGGGCGGGTAGGTCGGCAGGAGGCGGTCCATCGCCTCCACGAGCAGGATCGTGGCGTCACGCGGCCGGATCGAGCGGAAGTCGTTGCGCAGGGTGTCGTTCTTGATCTCGCCCAAAGCCCCGGCTAGCTCGACGCCCGTCGGCCCGCCACCCACCAGCACGAACGTCATCTGTGCCTTGCGCTGCGCGCGGTCGGCCTCGCGCTCGGCGGCCTCGAACGCGATCAGGATCCGCCGTCGGACCTCGATGGCGTCGTCGATGGTCTTGAGGCCCTGGGCGTAGGGGGCCCAGTCGTCGTGCCCGAAGTAGGCGTGGTGGGCGCCGGTCGCGACGATCAGCGTGTCGTACGGCAGGGGGCCCCCGTCGGACAGCCGGACCTCGCGCGCCTCGGCGTCGATGTCGACCGCCTCCCCCAGCAGCACCGTGGTGTTCCGCAGGCGGCGGAAGATCGAGCGCAGCGGCTGCGCGATCTCGCCCGGCGACAGGGCTCCCGTCGCGACCTGGTAGAGCATCGGCTGGAACAGGTGGTGGTTGCGCCGGTCGATCAGCGTGACGTCGACCAGGTCCTGGGCCTTGCCGAGGTTCTTCGTCGCGTACAGGCCGGCGAAGCCGCCGCCGATGATGACCACGCGATGCCGGTGGGCAACCATGCCCCGATCCTACCCCGGCTAGGGAACGCTCACGTCCGCCGAGGCGAGGATTCCGCGGTCGTCGCCGACCGCGTCGAGCACGATGTGGTAGCTCAGCCCCGACGCCAGGCAGCCGACCCCGACCTCGCCCGACGGCGCGGGGCCGCCGGCCTCCAGCACGCCCTCGAGGCTCACGTCGCCGTCGGGCGTCGTGCCCTCCTCTGTCGGGAACGCACGGACGACGACGCTGTCGGCGTCGATCCCGGACAGGGCGTACGTGACCGCCGCCTGCGTGCAGCCGGGGTCTGCGGCGGGAACGATGTCCAGGTCCGCGCAATAGCCGACGCCACCGAACGCGATCTCGTCGTCGCACGACGAGCCGCCGATGTCGGCGAGCTGGACGAGCGGCTGCGCGAACGCCTCGGGCGCCAGGTGGAGGTACGGCGACAGCCCCGCCTCGAGCTGGAACACGGGCGCGTCGACCTGCGCCAGCGCCACGTTGAACTGTTCGACGCCGTTGCCGGTCGTGAACTGGCCGACCGGGCTGCTGCCGACGGACAGGCCGCCGCCCGCGGTCGCCTGGAAGTCGTACGTCGTTGACGCGAGCACGTCGAGCTCCGCGAGCTGGATGGTCGTGCCGAACAGCGTCATCGACGACATCGCGGATGGGCCCAGCACGCTCGCCGGCGTGCCGTCGTGCTGCCAGTAGTGGACCGTCGCCGGCGTCGGTGGATCGACCGTGAAGCCGACGATCGCGATGTTGGGCCGATCGGAGTCGACGAACACCACCGTGACCGTGGGCCCTGGTGGGATCTCGAGGACGGTGACCGGGGCATATTGGAAGGTCGCCTCGACCCCCGTCGGACAGCCGGGTGGCGGCGGGTCGCCGAGGCAGATCTCGAGAACCGGCAACAGGTCGAAGACACCGAGGAATGGGCCGCCGTCGAGCGGCGTGTCGCCGGACGGGGTGACCGGCGGCAGGTCACCGGGCTCGATGACCGGCGGGACCGACGGGGACGCGCTTTCGCCGGGATCCGGTGTCACGCCGGGTTCCGGGGTGGCGCCACCGCCACCGCCGCCACCGCCGTGCGGGATCGGCAGCACGTCCGGACCGACCACCTCGGGCGGGACGCCGCCCGGCGGATACGCCCACATCGCCGGGATGTGATCGCCGCCGCCGAAGGCGGTACCGAAGTCGTCGACGACCGACGCCGGCCACCAGTCGCCCTCGTAGCCCGAGTGCGGCCGGCCGAGCGGGTCGATCACGTAGTAGGCCTCCGGGATGTCCTTGGCCGGGTTGCCCGGGTAGTAGCCGTCGAGGAAGATCGCGTGCCCGCCGAGGAAGTCCTTCTGCAGGCGCAGCGCGCGCGGGATCTTCGAGTAGTCGCCCTGGATGACGGTGCCGTAGCCCTTCGCGAGGAGGTTCTTGAGCTGCTCCGGGCGCAGGTAGCCGGTCGGGAAGCTCACGCCGTAGCCGCGCCACAGCGCCTGGTTGAGGTCGTTGAGGTCCGTGCCGCCCTCCTGGTCGTCCTGGAGGCCGCGGAGGGTCGTGCCGGAGGTGACGACGCCGTAGCCGAGGCGGGCCAGCATCGCGCCCGAGGTGAGCGTGCAATTGGCGCCCTGGAACGGTCCGCCGTCGAACTGCGAGATCGGCGGGATGCGCGGGAATCCCGACGGGTTCTTGTAGACAGCCGGCTCGGCGCCGAGGACGGTGTCGGCGGCGGCGGTCAGGTCGGCAGGGGCGAGCGACTCGAGGGTCTCGGGCGAGCCCGATGGCTCGACGTTGAAGGCGATGGGCTCGGCGGAGGCGCCGGGCGTGTCGGGGGCGCCGGCGAGCAGGTAGTCGGGCACCTCGGTCGTCGCCGACCGGGGCGAGCGGTCCTGGAAGGCCTGGACGACGGCTGAGCTGACGATGAAGCCGACGACGACCATGACGCCGAACACCGCGAGCTTGGGCAGGAACGCGACGACCTTGGTCACGGGCAGCTCTGCGTCGTCTTGGAGTTGCCGCCGTTGGAGATGCCGCCGAAGCGGTCCTTCGTCTGGACGTGGAACGTCACGATGGACCCGTCGAGCGCCCACTTCGCGGTCGGCACGATGTCGACCGTGTAGAACCAGTTGCCGCCCTGGTCCTGGCCCGACATCTTGACCTTCGCCGTCTTCATCTTGCCGCTGGCGAGCCGGTACTTGTAGACGAACGTCGCGCTCGAGGCGGTGAGCCCGTCCCGATCGTTGGCGAGGTAGAAGAAGCGCGTCGTGCGCTGCGGGCAGAACGGCGTCCCGGTGCTGTCGGAGTAGCGGATCGCGGCGGGGAAGTTGCAGCGGTTGACCGTGAAGGTCTGCGTGGCCGACCTCGAAGACTCGCCGAGGTCGTCGTCGCTCGTGACGTAGTACGACGCCTTGCCGTCCGCGTTCGGCCGCTGGTCGACAGGCGTCACGGTCGTCCGCCACCGGTTCCCGTTCTTCGTCATCTTGGCGTCGCGATACGCGTTGTCGCCCGGCAGCCGGTAGTGGAGCGTCGCGCCGTCCACGCCGTCGACGTCGGTCGCTTCAACGGAGATCGCGGTCGCCTTCGGCTTGGACTGGCACGCGGCGAGGTTCGTCGACACGGTTCCCGGCGCGGCCCGCAGCGAGGCCAGCGTGGGACCGGTGTTTGCGCACGCGACGACATCGATCGAGCGCGCCGGGAGCCGCGAGGTGTGCGGCGTCGGGTCGCGGTCCGTGGCGCTCACGTAGAGGCGCAGGCTGCCAGGCCCGGTGATGCCGTTTGCGTCGGTGGCCAGGGACGTGCGCCAGGTGTCGCTCCCGCCGACGCGCACCATCGGCTTGGTCGCAAAGTCTGCGGCGCCCGGCTTGCGGTAGGCCAGGACGACGCTGGCGACGTCGTTGGCATCCGTCGCCCGCACGCTGACGGTGATCGAGCGCGGCGTCCGCTCGCAGTAGCGCTGCGGACCGCCGGCGATCCTCGTGCCGAAGTCGAAGCGGGCGAGGGTCGGGCCGCTGTCGGACGGCGTGATGGTCGGCTCCGCCGTAGGGCCCGGCGAGGGACTGTTGTTCCCGACGGCCGTGAGGCTGGAGCTCGGCTCCACCGACGCGCCGGGGCCGGCGACGACCGGCGCGCAGGGCACGACCGGCTGCGCATCGAGCGAGCCGTCGACCTGGAGCGGGCCCGACGGAACCCAGGCCTCCGTACGTCCGGGCAGTGGGTAGTAGATGCGCGCCCAGCTGGCGTCGGCGTTCTTGCCGGTGACCAGGAACTTCTGGCCCGAGCCGACGGTGGCGAGCGCCGGCCCCGAGTCCGGACAGGGGTAGATCGACAGCGTGGCCTGCGTCGTCCCCTGCTGGCCCGATCCGCCGCCGCCGGCCAGCCCACCCCCGATGGCGCCGACCAGGAGGCCGCCCGCGACCACGATCGCGGCGATCTGCGGCCCGCCGAGTCCCCCGACGGCCTTGCCGACTCCGGCCCCCAACGCGCTCACGCGGCTCCCCTCAGCCGCCCGGCACGCCGAGCACGGAGATCTCGCTCACCGCGGCATCGTCGAAGGGCGTGTCGGCGACCGAGGTCTTCTGCCCCGGGTAGGTCGACACGATCGTGATCCGGACTGATGTCGCGCCCGACACGCCGCCGAGGTCGACCTCCTGCTCCTTGATCACGTCCTTGAGCCGGACCGCGATGGGCGCCCCGCCGTTGACCGAGACCTCGACGTCCTTGAGCCGCCGGTTGCCCTTGAACAGCGCCTGCGAGGCGCCGTAGCCGTTCCGGATGAGCAACGTGTCGGCGCGGGACGAATCGAAGGTCACCTCGATCCATTCGCCCTTCTCCTGGCCCTTGCCCTCCTGCCAGCTGGTGTCCGGGTCACCGTCGATGGCCTTGTTCGCCTGGAACTTCGCCGCCACGGTCGACGACGCCTCGGCCTCCGACAACGGGATGGGTACGGCCGTGCCGGGCGCGGTGGAGTCGCCCGGGCCGCTCGACCCCGGCCCATCGCTGGACGCCGGCCCCGATGGACGCACGCTCCCCGTCGCGCCGGTGCCCGGGTTCTCGCCCCGCAGCGCCAGGCCACCGAGCACGATCGCGACCCCGACGAGCACGCCGATCACGCCCACCCAGACGATCCAGCTCGGGATGCCGCGGGACCCCGACGACGCGTCCCCGCCGGCTGTTTTCGTGGTCGGGCCGGCCTTGGTGCCGGGCGCCGACGTCCAGGCGACCGCCTGCGCGATCTGCTCCGGGGACGCCGCCTCGACGCGCTCCGCGGCCGCCAGGGTGGCGCCGCACGACTGGCAGAACGTGCGGCTCGACGCGTTGGCCGTCCCGCAGGCGGGGCAGCGGACGAGGTCGCCGTAGCCCGCCTGGTCGTCGGGCGGGGGCGCCGCCACGGGGGCGCTCGGCTGCGGGTCGGGCGGCGGGGCGGCGTCGACGGCGGTGGTGGCACCCTCCGCGGGCACCCCGTCCCACTCGAGGAACGTGCCGCAGGAGCCGCAGAACTGATCGCCCGGGATGTTCGTGAATCCGCAGCGCTTGCAGATCGTCCGGGTGTCGTCGGTCATTCGGCGTCAGCCTCGCATCAGGAGCACGAGCGGGAGGTCGATGAAGCGGCGGATCATGAGGAATCCCGGCGGCGTGACCGACGGGCGTGTCACCAGGAGCCGTGCCGTCGCCCGGGGAAACGCCCCCGGTGTGACGGGGTCCGCACGCAGGTCGCGCGGGCCCGTCAGGTCATTGTGGAACACCAGCACCTGCGCGGTGAACCGGCCGTCCGCGCCGGCTCGTACGGCCGGCATCGTCGGTGTCGTCCCGCGGCTCCATGACAGGCGGACCAGGCTGTTGGGCGGGAAGTCGGATCCGGTCGCGACCACGACCAGCCCCGGCGCCCCGACCTCGGGGCTGATCTCGAACCGCGGCCGGTTGACCGGCGCCCTGACCCCGGAGCCGCGCAGGCGGGCGGTCCGGGGCGAACCTGTGTACCCGTCGGGGATCGCGAGCGTCGCGTCCCGCCGGCCGCCGCCCCTCGGGGTGAAGGTCACGGTCACCGTGCATTTCTCCGTGCGATGGAGCACCCGGCCGTCGCAGGCATCGGCGACAACGTCGAAGTCGAGCCGCTCCGGGCCGGTGACCGCGGCGCGACCGACGCTCAATGGGCCCCAGCCGCTGTTGCCGAGGATCGCTGCCCCCGGCGCCGACGCGATGCCGACGTCGAGCGTGCCGAGGTCGATCGAGGACGGGTTGAGGCGCGGCACGGGCGGCATGTCGCGCAGGAACACGTCGGTCACGCCCAGGGTGTCCCGGGGCACGAGGCGGGGCGATGTCGAGGCGAAGGCGACGAACCGGCCGTTCCCGCCGACGACGGGCTGCGCGCTCACCAGGCCGCCCGGCCGGCCGTTCCGGCCGACCGACACGAGCACCGTCTCGTTCGCGACGAGGTCCCGTTCGAACACCTCGGTCCGCTTCGCCGCCGCGGCGGCCAGGTGCGCGGTCGCGACGCTCGCGCCGAGGCCGATGATGTCGAGGGCCTCGGACTGGAAGGCGACCATCCGGCCGTCCGCCGAGATCGACGGCCCCTCGCTGCGGGCGGTCGGGGCGCGGCCGTCGGGCGTGACCGAGACCATCGTGGTCGCGCCCGCACGCATGTCCCGCACGAACACATCGGGCACGACGTTGTCGTCGATCGACGCGAGGTCAGACGCGGCCGAGGTGAAGGCGATCACGTTGCCGTCGGCCGAGATCGATGGCGTGACCGATGGCCCATTCGGTGGGCCGTCGAGGGCGACGCTGACCTGCCTCGTCCGCTCGGCCGCGATGTCGCGCACGAAGACCTGGTCGCCGGGCCCGGTGTTGGCGGGGATCAGCTGGTCCCCACCGTCCGACTGGAACGCCACGACGTTGCCGTTGGCCGAGATCGACGGTGCAGTGTCGCGGCCCGGATCGAGCGGGGAGACCTGCCCAACCGACACGACCACGGTCCGTTGCCGATCCCGGTCGTAGCGGAACACGTCCGGGTCGCCGCCCGGCCCGCCGACGAGGTTCTGCCGCGTGGACGTGTAGGCGACGAAGCGCCCGGTCGCCGACACCGATGGCTGACTGCTGCCCTGGACGATCCCGCCCGCGTTGGTCCGCGAGACCACCTGGGAGCGCCCGGTCGACCGGTCCCAGGCGAGCACGACCGAGCCGTCGTCCGTCGCCGGCTCCTGGTAGGTGAACGCGACGACGGAGCCGTCGGCCGAGATCGAGGGCTCGGTCGCCCGGCCGCCGCGGGTGAGGCTGGCCGGGATCGGGAGCCGGATGGTCCGCCCATTGCTCATGTCCCGCAGGAACACGCCGGCGGCGGGCGCGCCGGGGCCGGACCGCACGATGTTGGTCGCGGTCGACGCGTAGGCGACATAGCGGCCGTTGGCCGAGATCGACGGCGTCCAGGACAGCGCGTTCGGAAAACCGCCCCCGGCACTCTTCGAGGCCAGGAGCGTGCGTCCGGGCGGCGTCGGCACGGGCGCCGAGACCACCGGTCGCGGCGCGGGCGGCGCCTGCACGCCGGCGACGGCACGAACCGCGGGCGTGGCCGGCACGGCCGATCCCAGCGCCAGCAGCAGCGCGACGGCGGCAACGCGGCGCGCCATGGGCCTCAGGGCCGCAGGTACCCCGAGTAGAAGACGGCCGGATCGCAGGCGGTCTCACAGGCGGGGCTCAGGACGAGCGACTGCCCCGGCGCGATCACGATCGGGGTCACGAAGTGGAGGTCGTAGTCGCGGAAGTTCTCGAGCCGCAGGTGCAGCAGGGACGTGTCGTCGCGCTTGATGTCGACGCTGCCCGTCGCCCCGTTCGGGTTGGAGAACACGAGGTCCGTCACGAACAGGGTGCCGGCGGCGGTCATGCTCGGATTGGCCTTGTCGAGGCGCCCGTCGACGGGGTTGCCGAGCCCGGGGATCACGACGCCCGGCGTGCTCGTCGGCGACGGCGGACCGCCGCTGCCGTCGCTGGGTGCGGGGGCCGTCGGGGCGGGCGGCGTGGGTCCGCCGTCGCCGGCGCTCGGCTCGGGGCCCATCGTCGCCAGGCCGGCGTCGGCAAGCGCGTCGTTGACGTCCGCCTTGAGGCTCGCGAGCGGCGAGGCCACGGCGTCGCTGGCCGCGGTCTGGATCGTCGGCTTGAGCAGCAGCAGCCAGATGAGCACGAGGGCGATCAGCAGCACGATCAGCGCCAGCAGGGCCTTGAGGAACCACGACGGGAGCACCGACTCCTGGAGCAGCGTGCCGTCGATCGTGATCGGGACGCCGCCCTCGGGCTTCACGAACAGCTGGAATGGGCGAGTCTTGGGCTGGCCGCGCCAGAACCGCTTGACCGGGCTGACCCGCACCTTCGCGAAGCCGGCCATGCCGGGCTCGACCACGACACCCGGCGGGTTGATGTCGAACTTCAGGTTCCGATCGGCGTCGGTGCCCTCGACCTCGGCGTTCAGCCGCGCGTTGCCGCGGTTGTCGATCGCGAGGTCGTGGGTTCCGGTGCGCGAGCCGCGCGAGGTGCGCGGCGCGAGCTCGGCGAAGGGGTCGAGGAAGGTCCCGACGTTGATCGAGCCCTCTTCCACCGCGGACCCCGCCGGGTCCTCCTTCGAGCGGGCCCGGATCCCGTACGGGACGAGGCCGCCGGGCGTCGAAGCGGCGCGCGGCGGCCGGAAGACGAGCTTGGCGGTGGCTTCGGCGCCGGGGAACAGGGAGATGACCGCGGGCTCCGCGACCGCCCAGCCGGCGGAGTCGCCGATCACGTCAAGCGAGAACTCGTCGACCACGCTGCCCGTATTCCGGACCCGCACCTCGGCGGTGGTTTCCTGTCCCGGCTCGACGGCCAGGGCAGGTGTGACCAGCGTGACGGATGCACCCACGGGCGTGAGTGTAGCCGCGCAATCGCCGCCGGAACAGGACCCCATCGCATGGCCCGATAGTCCTTTCGGGCGTCCTTTCGGGGCATGTCGGGCTGCCCGTTAAGTGCACGTTGACTGGCCGGACACCCACGCGCGGTAGGGTCCGCCGAGGTCTTCCGGCTGCCGCCTCCTTCCCTGGTTGCCGTTGGTGGGGACCCATGGGGAGTGCACGAATGGTCGCCGAACTGATGCCCATCAAGGCCCCGATCCCGGTCGCCGTCCGGGCGTCCGATCCGCTCTCGAGGGCCGGCATCGCGAGCCAGTTGCGGCGCGCGCAGGGCTTCGTGGTGGTGGCCGACGACGCGACGCCCGAGGACTCCGTGGCGCTGGTCGTCGCCGAGGAGGTGGCGCCCGAGGTGCTGGCGGAGATGCGCGCGCTGCGGGGCCGCGGCGTGCGGCGGATCGTGCTGCTCGTGTCGCGCGTGGACGATCGCTCGCTCCTCGCGGCCGCGGAGGCCGGCGTGACGGGCGTCATCCGCCGGAGCGAGGCGACCGCGGGCAACCTGGCGGCCGCGATCCGGTCGGCCGCGGCGGGCGAGGGCACGCTGCCGCCGGACCTCCTGGGCCGCCTGTTGCGCCAGGTCGGGCAACTGCAGCGCCAGGTCCTGTCACCGCGCGGGCTGACGTTCTCCGGCCTCACCGAGCGCGAGGCGGCCGTGCTCCGGCTGCTCGCCGACGGCTACGACACGGCCGAGGTCGGGGCGCGCCTGTTCTACTCCGAGCGGACCGTGAAGAACATCATCCACGACGTGACGTCGCGGCTGGAGCTGCGCAACCGCGCCCACGCCGTCGCGTACGCGATCCGCGAGGGCCTGATCTAGCGCCGCTCCCTCATCCGGGAACGGCGACGAACAGGCGGGCGGCGCGCTCGCCGCCGTCGCCGGCGGCATCCCGGATCGTCGCGAAGACCCACACCTGGAGCCAGTCGCCGTCCGCGAGCTCGAGCCCGTGCGAGAACGGGAGGGTCGCTCGCCAGCCGGCGGCGGCCGATGTCCACGCAGGGGGCGGCTCGGCGGTGTCCTCGTCGCCCGCGTCCTGGAGCCGCGCCTGCCACCGGCCGAGCACGAGCCCTGCGGTGTCGATCCGGACCACGCGCAGCGTCACCGACCCGAGGTCGATCTCGACCGGTGCCGGCCCGGCCTGAGTGAGGGCGGCCTCGCGGGACGTCGCCGTGAGCTCGATCGCCGCCAGCGGATCGGCGACGGCGTCCTCGTCGAGCATGGAACGCACGGTCTCGACGAGCGCCTTCCACGGGTCCGTCGGGCGTTCGTTGGAGCCCGTCCGTGTCGTGTGCCCGCCCGCCTCGAGCACCTCGGTCGCGCCGTCGAGCGGCGTCGCGACCTGGACGTCATGCGCGTCGCGAACCGCGTCGACGGCCTCGCGGAGCGCCTCGACGCGCCCGGACGCCAGCCGGCCCGCGAAGGTCCCGACCCGCGCGCCGGCGACCGTCCGGCGCGCGGTGAACGACCCGTCGTCCGCGACGTCGAGGGCCTCGTCGTCGCTCGGGGGTCGCCCGCCGGTCCGCCGGTACCGGACCAGCGCCTCGCTCGGTTCGCCCATCAGCGCCGGACCGTCCGCCACGTGCCGGGCCGGTTCCGCCGGACGATGTCCCGGAAGTGGCGCACGTGCCGCTCGGCCACGGGGTGGTCATGTGCGCTGATCGGCGAGTTCAGGCTGGCCATGGTGCCCATGATGCCGCGGTTGCTGTACAGGAACGGCTCGACCGCCACCGCCTCGTTGCCGGCGGTGTCGAACTGGCCCGGAATCCGCGCCGCGACGTCGTTGCCCATGGTCCCGGCCGGGTCGTTGACGATCACGAAGCCGGCCGGACCGAAGTCCTCGCGCAGCATGCTGCCCGCGTTCGCGGTCTCGTAGGCGAGGGCGATGCGCTGGCTGAAGGCGCCCTGGCGGAGGCTGTACTTCGTGACGACCGCCCGCGCCGCCGCGCCGCGGCCGGCGGCCGCCCCCGTGACCGCCGTGCGCATCTCCGCCGCAATGACCTCGGGGGCCACGGGGTTGCCGGCCGCGTCGAGGGGGGCATCGACCCGGCCGATCGGCGCCTGCTCGCCGGTCACCGCCGCGTACTGCTCCGGTGCCCGGTTGTACTCGTCCTGGAGCCCGATGAGGTGTCCGAACTCGTGCGGCGCGAGCCCCGGGTCCGTGTCGCCCGTGTGCCAGTTCGCCGAGTCC
This sequence comes from Candidatus Limnocylindrales bacterium, assembly GCA_036520795.1. Taxonomy (GTDB): domain Bacteria; phylum Chloroflexota; class Limnocylindria; order Limnocylindrales; family CSP1-4; genus CAIXZV01. The sequence continues at coordinate 18,429 of DATDJA010000089.1, read as the reverse complement.
GAGCGCCCGGGGGTCGTCCCGGCCGGGGTCACGACGACCGCCACGGACGCGTCGGCGGGCGTCCCGGTCCCGACGACGAACTCGAGGTCCAGCGGGTGCCCGGGGTCGTCGGGGTTCTCGAACCGGAACGTGTTCCACACGCTCGTGATGTCGGTACGCCACTGGGCGACGCGCGGGTGGCTGGGCGACCCCGTGAAGCGCAGGTTCACGGTCACCTGGAGCTTGTCGTCGAGGAGGCGCCACGTGAACCGCGACGGGCCCCCGGTGATCGTGCCCTCGGCTCGCTGCTCCCAGTCGAACGACTCGCGGCCGACGGTCACCGGGCCTGCCACCGCGTCGAGCGCGGACCACGTCAACGGCCCCACGACGCCGTCGGCGACGAGCGGCGGCGTTCGGGACTGCTGGAACTCGATCACGGCCTGCCGGGTGATCCGACCGAACTTGCCGTCAACGTCGAGCAGCGTCGGTACCTGGTCGGACGGGATCGTGTTGAGCTTCTGCTGCAGCTCCTCGACCGCCGGCCCGGTCGACGTGCGGCGCACCGTCGGGTGGATGGTCCCCCCGAGCGGCGTCCCCCGCGGCTCGCCCTCGGCCGGGCCTTCGACGACGCTGCGTCCCTGGCGCGAGACGCGCGGGGCGAGCTCGTCCACCTTCGCCCACGTCGGCAGGCCGCAGATGCCGTCCGGGATGAGCGGCGGGTGCGACGCCTGGAACGCGGTCACCGCGGCCGTGGTCTCGGGGCCGTACAGCGCCGTGATCCGCAGCGGCGGCACCGCCGCGCCGAGCGCGTTCAGCGCCTGCTGCAGCTCCCCCACCTCGACGCTCGAGTCGCCGGGGTTGAGGGCGGTCCTCGCGGGTGGGGCCGGCGCCGCGGCGGCCCCGGCGCCCGAGGCTCCGGGGGCCACGGGCGTCGCCCCGGGCGCGTCGTCGCGCTGGAGGCGGAGCGAGGGGCGAGGCCCGAGCAGCGATTGCACGGCGGCGTTGCCCGCGCTGCGCTGGAGCGCCATGACGACCATCGATGAGGCGGCGTGCACGGGCAGCCGGCGCGGGCCCGCCCCGATCGCGCCGAGGTCGACCGCGTCGTCGCGACCGGGGGCCAGGTCGGCGGTGCCGCCGCGTTCCCCCGGTTGGCGATCGTCTCCGTGCTGGACGCGTTGCGCGCCCGGGCCCGCCATCGATCAGCTCCCCGGCTCTTCCTCTTCCTCGGGCAGCGCCTCGCGCTGGACGGCGGCGGGGGCGGACAGCGGGTCTTCCTCCCGCTGCAGCGCGCCGGCATCCGACGCGGACGGCTGCGAGGACGAGACCGAGGCCATCACCTGCTCCGCGGTCGCGTCGGCGGCGCGCTCGAAGCGGTCCGACGGGTCGCTGACGCGGATGCCGCCGGCCGCCTCCGAACCGTCGACCGGCCCACGCGACTGCTGGACGACGTGGGCCAGCTCATGCGCGATGGTCTTCTGGCCCGATGCACTGCCGGGATCGAACTGGCCGCTCTTGAACACGATGTCCGAGCCGACCGTATAGGCGTTCGCGCCGACGGACTCCGCCGACTGCGACGCCTGGTCGTCGGTGTGGACGCGGACGTTGTCGAACGACTGGCCGAACGCCGACTCCATCGTCGACTGGGTCCCGGCGTCGAGCGCCGAGCCGCCGCCCGACCCGACTACGTCGTGGACCGGCGAAACCTGCTCATCCTCGCCCGCCAGCATCTGCACGACCCCGGCATTGCCGGCGGTCCGCTGCAGGTGCATCAGCGTCGCCGCGTCGAGCGCGGGCGAGCGACCCGGGGCGACCGGGGCTGACTCGGCCGTCGCCGGCGTGGGCAGGTCACGCTCCGGTGCAATCGGGACGCCGCGGGCGGCTTCCAACTCGAAATCGCGCATGGCGGTCCTCCTGTAGCTGACTACAGGATCGGCCACCGCGGCAGCCTCCGCAATGGCCTCGGCCACGACCGCCCGGAAGTCTGCCCCAATGGGCAGCCCGATCCCGGGGCACGTCGATACGATCGCCGGCATGCAGACCCGCGCCACGCGATCGCCGGCCGGCCGGTCGTCTGCCGCCGCCCCCGCGACCGGCGGGCCCCGGCTCACGCTGGAGCCGGCGGCGGGGCCCCTCGCGGCGAGCGCATCGACCATCGAGGCGAGCGTCCTCGATCCGGCCGGCGTGGTCGACCTCCAGGCGACCGCGGGCAACCGGGCAACCGTCGAGGCCCTCCAGCGCACGCCCGCCGGCGGGACGGCCGGGCCGGGACTCACGGTGCAGCGCGCAGTCTCCCCGGACCAGGCGACCCAGATCGCGCGGCGCCTCGACGACGCGATGCGCGGCTGGGGTACCGACGAAGAGGCGATCTACGGCGCGCTCGCCGGCCGGACGGCCGCCGACATGGACGAGATCCGCAAGGCCTACAAGAGCGTCGCCAACAAGGACCTCGACGCGGAGCTGCGCGACGAGCTCAACGACTCCGAGCTCGCGCGCGTCACCCAGTCGATGGCACCGACCGCGGACGAGTCGACCCTCACCGAGGGCGAACGGGCGACCGCCGCGACCGAGCGGGCGAAGGTCACCGCCGTCCACCTCAAGGAGGCGATGGCGGGCTGGGGCACCGAGGAAGACGAGATCTTCAACGCGCTCACGGGTCGTGAGCCCGAGGAGATCCTGGCCATCCAGCGGGAGTACCTGGCGCTGACCGGCAACCACCTCGACCGCGACCTGCAGGACGAGCTCAGCGGCAGCGACCTGCGCAAGGCGCTCGACCTGCTGCAGGTCCAGGCGGCCGGGACCTTCACCAACGAGATCGACCAGCACATGACGGAGGGCGAGACGACCACCGTCCAGGGCCGGTTCGAGTACGTGCTCCAGCAGCGCGAGCTCACCGTCCGGGTCCCGGTCGATTTCAAGCCCGACGCCGGCGTGACAGCGCCGATCGCCACCTGGCAGTCCCAGATCGACACGGTCTGGAACAAGTTCGCCGCAGTCGAGACAGGCGGGCTCAAGATCCCGATCCGGTTCGGGATCGAGAACCGGTCCGGCGCCGAGAAGTCGATCCGGGTGAAGGACAACAAGGTCCCGGGCACGCAGTCGGTGGAAGACCGGGCGAACGCCGGGATGTGGTTCCCGCTCATGGACGCCACGACCGCGCCGCACGAGTTTGGCCACCTCATCGGCCTCCAGGACGAGTACCAGCGGACCCACGGCGACTACAAGAAGATCACCGGCCAGGACATCACCGGCCCCGCCAACGCCTCGGGCAAGACGGCGGCCGAGATCGCCGTCGATCTCCACAATGCGCTGTACCTGCGCGACGCGACCCAGCGCGCCCCGACGGCGACGACGCTCCTGACCGCTGTCGGCCTCATCGTCGGCGGCGTCCCCCAGCAGGGCGACTTCGCACAGGAGGTCCAGACCGCGTACAACGACAAGTACGACGGCTGGTTCTCCAAGTCGCTGGTCCAGGCGATGCGGGACAAGCTGCCCGAGGGCAGCAAGTGGACGATCCAGTCGGTGTTCTCGTACGCCAGCCGGAGCATCATGGGCAACCCGGAGGTCCTGGGCGGCGTGACGCCGCACGACCACGCCGTCGAGCCCCGGCACCTCGAGGAGTTCGTGCGAATCGTCCGCGGCGCCTACCCAGACCTCACCTGGACGTCGGGGCCACGATGACGCTGGTCACGTGGCGGCGGCTGTCGTCGATGCCGCCGCCCGAACGCGAGCTCCTCGACGTCGAAGCCGACGGCTCGTTCCGGCTGTGGCGGTCGATCGCGCCCGTCGTCGGCCGGTTCGGCGGGTCGCTCCCGGCCGGGGTGGTCTCGGAGCTCGAGGGGCTGGTGTCGGCCGTCGGGTCGGCGGCCGCGCCGCGGCCCGGGTCGCTGCCGGCCGACGCCAGCGTGGAGCAGCTCGAGGTTGGCGGCGCACGGTCGGTCTTCGAGGCGGGCGCCGAGGCCGACCCGCCGTGGGGCGACCTGCTGGCGGCGTGCCGGCGGATCGCCGATGCGCGCACGGATGCGCCCGTTGCGGCGATCGCGCTTGAGGTCGGGCTGACGGACGGACGCGCGCGGATCCGCCTGGTCCAGCGCGGCACCGGGACGCTCCCAGTCGAGCTCGCGTCGGGGCGTGCCAAGGTCGCGGTCTGGCGCGGGATGGAGAACCCGGCCAATGCCCTGGCCGGGTTCGATCTCGGGCGCGTCGAGGCCGGCCCCGGCTGGGACGCGGAGACGACGGCCGAGCTGCCGGTGCTCGAGGCCGGCGACAAGGTTACGGCCACGGTGACCTTCATCGTCGACGACGGCGGGGTGTTCATCCCGGTCGCGATGTCGGCGACCGCCGTCGCACCAGCCTGACCGTCCCCTAGTCCCGGGAGCCGGCCTCCGCCCAGTGCTGGGCCGCCTTCGCGCGCTTCGCCTCCCGGTCACGATTGGCCGCCGCCTCGGCCGCCTCGGCCGCGGCGACCGCTCGCAACCACAGCACGCGATCGACCGCGCTGATGTAGGCGCTGCGCCGGTTCGAATATGCGCGCGCCCTGCTCAACAGGACCGGCGACGGCCGATAGAGGCCGGCGAAGCGGACCGCGCGGCCGTCCGCCGCGGTCTCCCAGTCCGGGTCGGTGCCGAGGTCGTACCCGGCCGCGACGAGGGCGGCGACGCCGTCCGCGACCAGTGACCGGATCGCGTTGTCGATCCGCGGTGGGGGCGGCTGGCCGACCCCGGTGAACGGAACACGGTCGGCATCGGGGATGGTCACCGGCGGGGTCGGAAACGTCCACGCCTGGGGCCAGATCGGCGGGCTACCGTCCGGGGCGATCAGGCGCCGGCGCGTCGCCGCGTCCACCTGGTCGCACCAGCCGTCGATCTCGGCCCGCAGCTGCCTGAGGCCCTTGGCGCCCAGCTCGAGGCTGTGGTCGGCCTGCGCCTCCACGATTTGCGCGGCCGCGGTCAGGACCGCGTCGGCGACGACCCGGGCGACGGCCTTGAACAGGTCGTTCGCGGCGTCACTGAGCGCCTTTGCGCGCACGTCGAGGGCGGCGAGCGCCTCATCGAGCGGGTCGGGCGTTGCGGATCGGTCAGCGGGCGGCGGCAGCATCGGACGTCTCCATGAGCACCTTCACTCGGTGGCCGTGACCAGGTCGTAGTACTCGCCGAACTCCGCCTCGACGGTGAGCCGGCCGAGCTTGCGGTACTCGCGCTCGGTTGCGCGGACGAGGTCGGCCATGCTGACCGGGCGGTCGGCGGCGGCGGCCAGGTAGGCGGCGGTCACGCACACGTTGCGGATGTTGCCGCCGGAGATCTTGAATCGGCGGGCGAGGAAGTCGAGGTCGATGCCGTCCTGCACGGGGAGCTCGGGCGCCAGGTTGCGCTCCCACAGCAGCCGCCGGTGCTCCTCTTCGGGCATCGGGAAGTCGATGATCGCGTCGAGCCGCCGCACGAACGCCTCGTCGACGTTGGAACGCAGGTTGGTCGTCAGGATCGCGACGCCGTCGAAGCGCTCCATCCGCTGGAGCAGGTAGGCGACCTCGACGTTCGCGTACCGGTCGCGGGCGTCCTTGACCTCCGAACGCTTGCCGAACAGCGCGTCCGCCTCGTCGAACAGCAGGATCCCGTTGACTCGGTCGGCCTCGGTGAAGATCCGGTCGAGGTTCTTCTCGGTCTCGCCGATGTACTTGTCGACGACCGTCGAGAGGTCGATCACGTAGACGTCGAGCGCCAGGTCGTGGCCAACGACCTCGGCCGACATCGTCTTGCCGGTCCCGGAGTCGCCGGCGAACAGGGCCGTGATCCCGATCCCGCGCGCGCCGGTCGTGCCCATGCGCCACTCCCCGACCACGCGGTCGCGGTGCCGGGCCCGGGCGGTGAGCTCGCGCAGCTGGGCCTCGACGACCCCCGGCAGCACGAGGTCCTTCCAGGCAACGGAGGGCTCGATCCGTCGCGCGAGGCGCTCGAGGCCGGCGGCGTTCTGGGCACGCGCGCCGGCCGCGACGTCGGCCACGGTCATCGTGCGGTCGGCGGCCGTCGCGGCGTGGCGGGCGGCCTGGGCGGCCCGGTCGATCTGCTCGGGCGTGAGCCGGAAGGCGATCGTCGCCGCGGCGGGGTCGAAGCCCTCGGGCTGGTCGCCGTTGAGCGAGGTGACCCACAGGTCGTGGCGGGTCGCCAGCGCCGGTACCGGCGCGTCCACGACGAGCGGCGGATCGCGCGACCAGGCGGGGTCCCAGTCACGCCCCCCGACCAGGATCACCGGACCCGGCAGCTCCGCGAACGCGCGGACGGCCGTCGCACCGCGCTCCACGAGCGGCTCGACCGGCCCGACGACCAGCCCGGCGCCGCGCAGCCGTGCCTCGCGGGACGCCGCAACAGCTATGAGTGCCGGATCGTCGCCCGCCGCCATCCGCCCGAGGTCGAGCCCGAGCGCCGGACGGCCGAGGCGCGCGAGTGCCGTGAGGCCAAGCGACTGGCCGGAGGCGCCGGGGCGCTCCCGGACGTACACGAGCCCGAGGCCGGCCCTGAGTCCGTGCGCGACGACGTCGACCTCGTCGACCTCGACGGCCACCGACGGGGTGAGCAGCGCTTCCACGACGGGGTCCGGGCTGTCGTCGCCCAGGAGGTGGGCCGTGACCCGATCCGGGACCCGCAGCGGGCGGGTGAGCGACGGGCGGTCGACGTCCTCGATGAGCAGCAGCCGTCCCGCCAGCAGCGGCGCCATGGGCCCCAGCCGCGCACGGATCCGGGCGCCGTCCGAGGCGGCCGCGGGGCTGCATAGCTCGATCGCCAGGCCGACGCTCGCGCGCCGGCGCGAGACGTCGTCGTGGAGGTAGCCGTACAGGCGCTCGAAGCGCGGGTCGAGGTCCGGCGCGAGGGCGATCAGCAGGAGCTCGACGTCGATCGGCTCGAGATCGAAGGCGCGCGCCATCGTGCGCAGCCGGAGCCCGGCGCCGGCCTGCTCCTCCTCGGACGCGCGCGCCTCGAGGGCCGCGCGCAAGGTGAGGTCGGCCTCGTCCACCTGCGGGACGAGCGGTCCAGAGGCGTGGTCGAGCAGCCCGTCGACCTGTTCGTCCGAGATGTACAGGCCACGGAACCGGTCGCCGGGATCCGCGTCGACGGCGCGGCGGCGATCCACCGCGGACCGCACCAGGCGCTCGACCAGGGACAGCCGCCCGAGCAGGTAGCGCAGGGACGGGTCCGGCGAGCCGAGCTCGGGTTCCGCGCTCGCCGGCGCGGCCCGGCTCATCGCCCGGTCATCGGTGCGGCGGGCGCCGGACGCCGCTGACACGGAGCCTGACCCCGCCGTCCTTCGCGCCCGCGTTCGCCGGCAGCAGCTCGGTGGTGGACGGCTCGATCTCGAGCGGTCCCTCGGCCTTGCGGCCGCCGCTGCGGCGCTCGCTGGCGCCGTTGGTCGAGGCGATGCCGATCGACGGTCCCTCCTGGATCGGCGGCCCGAAGTAGGTGCTCGAGTCGACCACCATCGGGGCCACGACCACGAGGTCCAGCGATGGCTTGAGCTCGCCGCCGAGGGCGGACCACACGTCGGCCAGCGACCGCTCCTGGCTGGGTGGCTGGGCGACCTCGAGGTAGACCGGCAGGTCGGCCTCGTTCAGGGGGTCGTCGAGGTCCTCGGGCTTGATCATCGGGTTGCGCAGGAAGCAGGCGAGCAACGAGGACAGCAGGCGGTGCTCATCCTCGGGCCGCTGCGTCCACGCCGTGACGAGATAGGCGAGGCGGAAGCGCCGCGGCGGCTGCCGGCGCCGGGTCACGGTGCCGCCCGGGTCGCGGACGTCCTCCCACGCGGGCACGCGGCGCGCGATGTCCTCGCGGATGTCGTACAGGTACAGGTCGACCGCGGGACCGCTCCTGCGCGCGACCCAGTCCTTGGTCGGCGCGTCGAACACGAGGTCGACGGACGAGCCGTTGAGCGCGTCGCGCTTGACCAGCTTCTCGAGCAGCTGATCGACGTCGTAGATCACCCACCGATCGTCGGTTCAGCCGGGCCGCGGCGCCAGTCGGTCGCGGGGCATCCGTCCGGGCACCGCTGGTCGCCCCTTCGGGCAATGGCGCCCGCCCTCCCGCGCGCCCTCTCGGGCCTTGTTCGGCCCTCGATTGGGTGGGACGGTCACGTCATCGGGATCCCTGCATCCGGAAAGGGCAACGCATGCCGAACTATCTCTCGCCCGGCGTCTACGTCGAGGAGGTGGAGGCCGGGTCCCGTCCGATCGAGGGCGTTGGAACGGCCGTCGCCGCGTTCGTCGGACTGGCCGCTCGCGGGCCGGCCAACGCGCCGACCCTGGTCACGAACTGGAACCAGTTCACGTCCACCTTCGGCGACTTCATCGAAGGCTCGTACCTCGCACATGCCATCTACGGCTACTTCCTGAACGGTGGCGGGGCCGCGTACGTCGTGCGCGTCGGCGCCGACGGCGTTGCGCCGACCGCGAGCGCCGAGCTGCCGAGCTCGACGGACAAGGCCAAGCCGGCCTTCCGCGTCGCCGCCCTCGAGGCGGGTCCGGAAGGGAATGACCTGAGCATCGACGTCCAGCCCGCGGGCGAGGAAGGCAACTTCAAGCTCGTCGTCAAGCGCGGCGGCAAGGAGGTCGAGACCTTCGACAACGTCAGCACGGCGCGCGGCAAGCAGAACGTCGCCACGGTCGTCAAGGCGCAGTCGAAGACGATCACCATCGAGGACGTCGGCGCCCTGGCGCCGGCCGCCGGCTCGACCGCCCTCGTCGGCGGCAGCGCGGCCGCCCCGTCCCGGCTGACCCCCGACGACTACGTCGGCAACTCGTCCGACCGGACCGGCTTCGCCGGACTCGAGGCCGTCGACGAGGTCACCATGCTGTCCGTGCCCGACCTGATGGCCGTGTACGAGCAGGGCATGATCGATCTGGAGGGCCTCCAGGCCGTCCAGCTCGCGATGATCGCCCACTGCGAGCTGATGGGCGATCGCGTCGCCATCCTCGACGCGCCGCCAGGGCTCAACGCCCAGCAGGTCAAGGAGTGGCGGGTCGACAAGGCCGGCTACGACAGCAAGTACGCGACCCTCTACTGGCCCTGGATCAAGGTCTTCGACCCCCTGTCCGGCCAGGCGAAGTTCGTGCCGCCGTCCGGCCACACGGCCGGGATCTGGGCCCGCAACGACGACACCCGCGGCGTCCACAAGGCGCCGGCCAACGAGGTCGTTCGGGGCGCGATCAGCCTCGCGCTCAACCTGACCAAGGCCGAGCACGACCAGCTCAACCCCAACGGAATCAACTGCATCCGGGCCTTCCCCGGTCGCGGCATCCGGGTGTGGGGCGCGCGGACGATCTCGAGCGATCCGTCCTGGCGCTACCTCAACGTGCGGCGCCTGTTCAACTACATCGAGGAGTCCATCTTCGAGGGCACCCAGTGGGTGGTCTTCGAGCCCAACGACCAGCGCCTGTGGGGCCGCGTGAAGCGGACCATCAACGCGTTCCTGCTGCGGGTCTGGCGTGACGGCGCGCTGTTCGGCGCGACGCCCGACCAGGCGTTCTTCGTCAAGTGCGACGAGGAGAACAACCCGCCCGAGGTCCGCGATGCCGGCCAGCTGATCATCGACATCGGCATCGCGCCCGTGAAGCCGGCCGAGTTCGTGGTGTTCCGGATCGCCCAGTTCTCTGGCTCGCCGGACGCCGAGTAGCCGTCATGACCACGCAAACGGAAGGCCACGGAGGCTCGCATGCCCACGACTGATCCGCTGCTGCAAGGCAACGTCCTGCTGGACATCGACGGCGTCGGCGTCGTCGCCAACTTCACCTCGGTCTCGGGCGTCTCGAGCGAGGTGGAGATCGTCGACAACCCGTTCGTCAACGACCAGGGCAAGGTCACCATCGGCAAGCTCCCGGGCAAGCCGAAGACCCCGACGGTCACCCTCAAGCGGGGCCTGACCGGGGCGACCGAGATCTGGGACTGGCACACCGCCGTCATGCAGGGGAACCCGGACCGTCGCAACGGCTCGGTGATCCTCATGAACACCATCGGCGAGGAGATCCTGCGCTACAACTTCACCAACGCGATGGTGTCCAAGATCAGCCTCTCCGAGGGCGGCGCCACGACCAGCGGCGTCCAGATCGAGGAGGCGACCCTGGCCTGCGAGACGCTCGTCAAGGGCTAGGTCGATGACCACCGCACTCCTGCCCGAGCTCGGTGCCGAGCGCCTTGGCACGAACGCGTCCGACGCCCTCCGGACGGAATACGCGTTCGTGCTGCCGCGCGGCTTCGTCGACGGGTCCGGCACCGTCCATCGCGACGGCGTCATGCGCCTCGCGACGGCGCGCGACGAGATCATCCCCCAGCGGGATCCTCGCGTCCGCGAGAACGAGGCCTACCTGACGATCCTGCTGCTGTCCCGGGTCGTGACCCGACTCGGGACGCTGCCCCAGGTGCATACCGGGGTCATCGAGGGCCTGTTCGCATCGGACCTCGCCTTCCTGCAGGACCTCTACCGCCGCGTCAACCAGGAGGGCCACACGCAGGCGTCGGTGACGTGTCCCGCGTGCAATCACGCGTTCACGGTCGACGTGGCGGGTGAGCAGCGCCTGGGGGAATCGTGACGTACGCGACTGACCGCCTGTTTGAAGAGGTCGCGTACGTCGCCTACCACTTCCACTGGCCGATGGACACCATCCTCGACCTCGAACACCCGCTGCGGCTGCGGTTCGTGGATGAGATCGGCCGCATCAATCGGCGCCTGTCCGAGGAGGAGTGAGTCCCGTGCGTCTGCCGTGGCCGTTCGGCCGCAGCGCGTCCGACGACGGGGCGTCCTCGACCTCCGGTGACGCCGGTGCCGGCGTCACCGACGCGGTGCCGGCCTCCCCGCCTGTCCCCGCGCCGATCCCGCCCACGGGAGCCTGGCGAACGCTGCCGCCCATCCAGCGAACGGCAGGTCCGCCGCCGGTGGTCGCGCCCGCCGCGCCGTTCCTGGCGGCCGTGCCCGGCCATGCCCCGCTGCCGCCGATCGTGAGCCCGCTGGGCCACGAGTCGAGTCCGGTCGCGCCGGCGGGCATCGTCGTCGCGCACCCCCACGCCGTCCCGAGCCTGACGTCCGGTGCGCCGCTGACGACGAGGCAGGTGCAGCGACACCCCTCCGCCGACAGCCCTGCCGCGGACAGCCCGGCGGCCGCCGCCGACGAGGGATCGCCCGTCGTCGCGCGCGCGGTCGACGCGCCCGTCGTCGCGGAGGTGCGCACCGTGACGCCGCCGCCCGAACTCGACCTGCCGCCGATCCGGACGGTCTCGCCGGTGACGCCGGCCGCGACCGTCACGCCGAGCCCGAGGCCGCTCACCCAGGCCTCGCCGACGCTGGCGCCGCTCCCCGTGAGCTCGTCGCGCGCGTCCGGCTCGCCCACGGATCCCGGCCGCGGGTCGCGGCCCGCGAACCTCGCTTTGCCCATCCAGGCGAGCGGCCGGATCCCCGCGTCCGCGTCCTCGCCGACCGGCGTACCCGATCCCGCGAGACCCGCGCAGGCGCCGATTCGTCGGTTCGCGGAGCTGCCCGTCGAGACGCCGCGGCCCGCCGCCCAGCGTCAGGCCGGCGCCACGCCCCGCCGCGCGGGCCTGGGCGCCCCGATCACTGTGCCGCCGGCAAGCGCCACGGCGCAGCGCCTGCCGGTCGAACCGGCTGCAGCGTCCGAGCCGTCCGGCGGCCACGGTCCGGCGGAGGCCTCAACCGCCGCCCCGGGGGCCGCCGACCCGCACCGCGGCCACGATCACGGCCCCGCGGCGCCGATCGCCCCGCGCCCGCTTCCGGTGCTCACGGTCGCCCGTCAACGGCGTGACGCCTCGACCTCCGGTCCGACCACCCCGGCGTCACCGACGTCGGTCGCCCGGGCCACCCCGACCACCGGCGCGCCAACCGTCTCCCGCTCGGCGTCCACGGTCCTGCCGACGGTCGGCGTCCGGCCCCTCCGTCCCTCGGTCGGTGCCTCCGCCACGGTCGGGCCCGATCGCCCGGCGGCGGGCACGGCCGGCGCCGCCGCGACCAACGCCGACGCCCCGGCGCCGGTCCTCGCGCGCTGGGACTCGGGCGACGCGCTTCCCGCTACGGTGACTTCCCTCTCGGCATCGCCGACCGCCGATCGCGTGCTGCCGGTCCAGCTGTCGGCGATCCAGGACGCGCCCGCTGGCGCGGCGATGCAACGGCCATCCACGCCCGCGCCGCGCGAGATCGTCTTCCCCGCCCCCGACTTCGGCGGCCAGCCGACGGTCGGCGACGCTGGTGGCTGGCCGGTGCCGACGACCCTCCCAGCCCAGCCGGCGACGACCGCCCCCCGGCCGGCCTCCCCTGCTCGACCGGCATCGACGCCACTCTCGCTGGCGCGGACCGTCGCCGCTGCACCGACACCCGCGCCGGCCCCCACGCCCGCGGCCGCCATGCCGGTCGTGGCCCGGATCGTCGCCGATCCTGCGTCGCCCGGAGCCCCGCCAGTCGTCCAGACATCGTCTGCCGGCGGCGGTATCCCCGTCGCCACCTTCACCGCGACGCCCATCGTCCAGCGCGAGGAGGCCCCGGCCCCAGGCGCCACGCCCGAGCGTGCCGGCCGGTCCGACCGGGAGCTGGACGAGCTGGCCAAGCAGCTGTTCGGGCGCATCCGCGGCCAGCTCAAGGCGGAAGTCATCCACGAGCGCGAGGCCAAGGGCCTCACGTTCGATTCGTTCTAGCAGGGAGGACCGATGGGCGATCCGGCAGTCAGCGTCGCGTACAAGTGCACGATCGACGGCTTCATCCCCCTGGGAATCTGGACCAAGATCGAGGGCCTGGGGTTCGAGTACGAGATCAAGGAGTTCCGCGAGGGCGGGGTCAACGGGTACACGCACAAGGTCCTCGGGCCGTGCAAGTACACGAACCTGCGCCTGAGCCGGCCGGTCGACTCGACGTCCGAGCTTCTGATGCTCTGGCTCCAGAGCAACATGATCAAGGTCATCCCCCAGACGATGTCGATCACCGCGATGACCATGGCCGGCGACGACATCACCACCTGGAACCTGGCCGGCGTGGTGCCCGTGAAGTGGAGCGGGCCCAGCCTCGACATCATGAGCAACAACGTCGCGACCGAGACGCTCGAGGTCACGTACCAGGAGATCATCGGGCTCGGCGCACTCGGCGGGCTGCTGGCTGGCGCGATGTCCATGTCGGCCAACGTGAGCGTGGGGTTCTAGGGGCCGGCCATGGTGATGGACGCGGTCGGATCGGCGGCATCGGCGGTCGGACAGGCCCTCGGGCTGATCAAGGGCAACAAGGCCAAGCTCGTGTGCGTGGGCAAGAACATGCCCGACGGCCCGCACGAGATCGAGTGCTCGTTCAATCCGACCGACTACACGCTGTCCCAACAGGTGTCAGTCCCGAGCGCCACGACGCCCAGCCGTGAGGGCGGCCAGCAGCAGTACGGCGGCACCGGGGCGATGTCGTTCACGACGAACCTGTTCTTCGACGCCTTCTCCGAGGCCAAGGGCGACGTGACGCCCAAGATCACGACGCTGTTGTCCTGGATGAAGCCGACCAAGTCGTCGGGCTCGGACGGCCGCCACTGCCCGCCGATGGTCCAGTTCAAGTGGGGCGGCAACCCGCAGCTCGACAAGCTCATCGGGTTCCTGACCCAGGCGACGGTCAAGTACACGCTGTTCCGCATGGACGGCACGCCCGTGCGGGCCGAGGTCGCCATCACCATCACCGCCCAGTCCGATCCGGCGACCGGCACCAACCCCACGTCGCACGCCGTGAACAGCCGGCGCGTGCACCAGGTGATCGACGGCGACACGCTCCAGTCCGTCGCCTACCGCGAGCTCGGCAAGCCCACCTATTGGCGCTCGATCGCCGAGCTCAACGACATCGACGACCCGATGCGCCTGCCGGCGGGCACGATCCTGCTCATCCCTAGCGTCGCCGACGCGACGCGTGGCGCCTGAATCACGCCATGCCCGATCCCGAGGTCTCCATCGGCCGCCTCATCGAGATCGATGGGTCGAAGCTAGCGGACGACATCGACGGCCAGCTCGAGAGCGCGACCGTCGTCGACCGCCTGGCGATGCCGGACATGTTCGCGCTCGTGTTCCGGGATCCGGGCAAGGACGTCCTCGGGCGGGCCGGGCTCGAGGTCGGCACCAAGGTCAAGATCTCGACGACGTCGGCGAACGAGGACATGCCCAAGGCGCTCATCGACGCCGAGGTGACGTCGATCGAGAGCGAGTACGGGTCCCACGGCACGCTCGCCGTCGTCCGTGGCTACGACCGCTCGCACCGGTTGGCGGCCGGGCGCAAGACCGCGACCTACCTGAACACGAAGTACTCGGACATCGCGTCCCAGGTCGCCGGCGCCGCGAGCCTGACCGCCGACGTCGACGAGTCCGAGGGGACGTTCGACCACGTCTTCCAGATCAACCAGTCCGACCTCGACTTCCTGTACGGCCTCGCGCGCCAGATCGGCTACGACTGCCGGGTCGACGGGGAGAAGCTGCTGTTCAAGAAGCCGGTCGAGTCCTCGAGCGCGCCGGCCGAGGCGACCGGGACCAGCGCGAGCGCGACCGAGCTCGTATGGGGCGACAACCTGCTCGACTTCCGGGCGCGCTTGAGCGCGGTGGCGCAGGTCAGCAAGGTGGAGGTCCGCGGCTGGGACCCGAAGAACAAGCAGGAGGTCATCGGGACGGCCGAGGCGACGGCGACCAACGCGGAGCTGCCGACGACGCCCGGGGACCTGGCCGGCAAGATCGGTGGCCAGACGCTGGTCGTCGTCGATCACGGCGTCAACAACCAGCAGGCGGCCGACCAGCTTGCGACGGCCCGCGCCGAGCAGATCGGGTCGGCGGCCTTCGAGGCGACCGCGGTCGCTGCCGGGTCGCCGGACCTCAAGGCCGGGGTCGCGGTCAGCATCGGCGGGGTCGACCCGGCGCTGGCCGGGAAATGGGTCGTCTCCGGGTCGCGCCACGAGTTCGGCGACGGCATGTACCGCACGTCGCTCGAGTTCACGGGGCGCCAGGACCGATCGCTCCACGGCCTGCTGTCGCACGGTGGCGCCGCCGACCGGATCAACGGCGTCGCCGTCGCCATCGTCAGCGACAACGACGATCCCGAGCAGGCAGGGCGCGTGCGAGTGTCCCTCCCGTGGCTGTCCGCCGACGCCGTCTCGGACTGGGCGAGGATCGCCGCTCCCGGCGCCGGCAAGGACTCGGGCGTGGTCTGGATGCCCGAGGTCGGCGATGAGGTGCTCGTCGCGTTCGAGCTTGGCGATCTCAGCCGGCCGATCGTGGTCGGTGGGCTGTGGAACGGCAAGGACACGATCCCGTTCGACTATGGATCTGACCTCGACGCCGGCTCCGTCACGTATCGCGGGTTCAAGTCGCGCACCGGCCACAAGATCAGCTTCCGGGAGAGCAGCAGCGACTCCTCGATCGAGCTGGTGACCCAGGGCGGCGCCGTGACGATCACGCTCGACGACATGAACAAGCAGATCAAGATCGAGACCGAGGGCAAGTTGACGATCGACGTCAAGCAGGACGTGGAGATCAAGGCCGGCGGCTCGATGAAGCTCGAGGCCACGGGTCAGATGACGATCAAGGGCGCGACCGTCGCCATCAACTAGGAGAAACGCGCGTGAGCGACGAGTTCATCGGACGAGGCTGGGCGTTCCCGCTGCGGACAGACGCGACCGGCGGGATCGCGCTGGTCACGCGCGAACGCGAGATCGAGGAGGCCATCCGGCTGGTGCTGGGGACAGCGCCCGGCGAGCGCCCGATGCGCCCGGAGTTCGGCTGCCGGATCCACGAGTACGTGTTCGCCTCGGCCGATGGCGCGACCGCGGCCGCGATCGCCGCCGACGTCAAGGACGCGCTGGCCCGCTGGGAGCCCCGGATCGACGTCGACGACGTGGGCGTGAGCTTCGACTCGCGTGACCCGACGGTGATGTACATCGACATCCGCTACGCCATCCGGCGGACCAACGACCGCCGCAACCTCGTATTCCCGTTCTACGTGATCCCGGGAGGAGACTGACCATGGCCCTGCCGGTTCCCAACCTCGACGATCGCCGCTTCCAGGACCTCGTCGACGATGCCAAGCGCCAGGTTCAGCAGCGCTGCCCCGAGTGGACCGATCACAACGTCTCTGACCCGGGCGTGACGTTGATCGAGCTGTTCGCCTGGATGACCGAGCAGGTCGTCTATCGCCTGAACCGCGTCCCGGACCGGAACTACGTCAAGTTCCTCGAGCTCATCGGCGTCAGCCTCTACCCGCCGACGGCGGCCCGCAGCCCGGTCACATTCTGGCTGTCCGCGCCACAGCCGGACGTCGTGACGATCCCGACCGGCACCCAGGTGGCCACCGTCCGGACCGACACGGACGAAGCGATCGCGTTCACCTCGATCGAAGACCTGCGGATCGTCCCGGCCGAGCTGGCGACGCTGGGCTCGATGATCGATGGCAAGACGCTCCGCGACCACATGGCCGCGCTCGAGAAGGGCTCCGAGGTCTTCTGCTTCCAGAAGGTGCCGTCGCCCGGCGACGCCCTGTATATCGGTCTCACCGAGGCGGTCCCCTCGAACGCCGTTCGCCTGCGCTTCAAGGCCGACATCGACGGCGTCGGCGTCGATCCCACCAACCCGCCGCTCGCCTGGGAGGCCTGGACGGGCGACGACTGGGAGCCGTGCGAGCTCGACTCGGACTCGACCGGCGGCCTGAACCGCGACGGTGACGTGGTGATTCACGTCCCGCGTGGTCACGTCGTCTCGGTGATCACCAAGCAACGCGCCGGCTGGCTCCGGGCCCGCGTCACCGAGCTCGCCGAGGGGCAGCCGGCGTACAGCGCGTCCCCGAACATCAAGGGCCTCAACGCGATCACGATCGGCGGCACCGTCGAGGTCGTCAACGCCGAGCTCGTTCGCGAGGAGGAGCTGGGCGTCTCCGAGGACGTTCCCGGCCAGCACTTCGGCCTCAAGCGCGGCCCGGTGGTCCCGGGCGACGAGGACCCGGTCCTCGAGGTCTCGGGCGACGAGGGCTGGGAGGAGTGGACCTACGTGTCCGACTTCGCCGCCAGTGGGCCCGATGACCGGCACTTCACGCTCGACCTGTCGTCGGGCGAGGTCCGGTTCGGCCCGGCGGTGCGGCTCGCCGACGGCGCGCTGCGACGCTACGGCGCGGTGCCCGCCAAGGGCGCCCATCTCCGGCTGCGCGAGTACCGCGTCGGCGGCGGGCGCAAGGGCAACGTCTCCACCCGCGCCATCACCGTGCTCAAGTCGTCCATTCCGTTCGTGTCGCGCGTCGAGAACCGCAAGCCCGCGCGCGGCGGGGTCGAGGGCGAGGACGTCGAGAACGCCAAGGTCCGCGGACCGATCCGGCTGCGGGCCAGGGGTCGCGCCGTGACCACGGAGGACTACGAGCAGCTGGCCCGCGAGGCGGCGCCCGAGGTCGCCCGCGTGCGCGCCGTTGCGGCCGGCGACGGAACGGACGCCGGGTCCGTGCGCGTCCTCATCGTGCCGTCCGCGGTCGCGGATGACGGCAGGCTGCGGTTCGACCAGCTCGTGCCCAATCCGGACACCCTCCAGAAGATCACCGACCGCCTCGAGGAGAGCCGGGTGATCGGCACCCGGGCCATCGTCGAGCCGCCGGTGTACCGCGGCATCACGGTGGTGGCCAAGCTCCGGTCACGCAGCCGGGTCAAGCCGGAGACGCTGCAGGAGGACGCCCTGCGCGCGCTGTACGAGTACTTCCACCCGATCACCGGCGGGCCCGACGGGACGGGCTGGCCGTTCGGACGGCCGATCAACGCCGGCGAGGTCTACTCGGTCCTCCAGGGTATCCGCGGGACGGAGCTGGTCGAGGACGCCCGCCTGTTCGGGGCGGACCCGGTGACCGGCCAGCGTGGCCAGCAGACGCAGCGGCTCGAGCTCGAGGCTCATGCGCTCGTGTTCAGCTACGAGCACCAGGTGCTGGTCGAGGGCGCCTGATGCGCGGATTCGTCCCCCGGCTCGTCAACCCGCACCCGCTGGGACCGTCGCTGCCCGCCCTGTACCAGGACGACGACCTGGTCCAGCGGATGCTCGAAGGCTTCGACGCCGTGCTGGCACCCGTGTTCAGCACGATCGACAACTTCGACTCGTACCTGGACCCGTCGCTCACGCCGGTCGATTTCCTGCCGTGGCTCGCCGGCTGGGTTGGGATCGCCCTCGACGAGGGCTGGGAGGAGGATCGGCGGCGGGCCATCGTGGCGCGGGCGGTCGAGCTCTACCGGCTGCGGGGAACCGCGGCCGGGCTGGCGGGCCAGGTCGAGATCCAGACCGGTGGTTCGGTGGAGATCGTGGAAAACGGCGCGACGGGGTGGTCGGTCGACCCGGGCGGCGACCTGCCCGGGACGGCGGACCCGATGGTGGTCGTCCGGGTGACGGTCCCCGACCCGAAGGCGATCGACGCCCAGCGCCTCGACGCGCTCGTCGCGGCGGCCAAGCCGGC
>DATDJA010000088.1:0-2041 GCA_036520795.1 Candidatus Limnocylindrales bacterium | reverse complement strand
CCTCGACGGGGTCGTGGTCGCTCTCGTGGCCCTCGTGGCCGGCGGCGATACCGCGACGGCCGTCCGTCTCGGGCTGTCGATGATGGCGTTCCAGTTCGCGATCGGGGCCCTCAACGACCTGGTCGATGCGCCGGTAGACCGGATCGGCAAGCCTGACAAGCCGATCCCGGCGGGTCTGGTCACGCCGTCGGCCGTGCGGGGGATCGTCGTGGGATCCGCGTTGATCGGGCTCGTGCTGGCTGCGCCCGGCGGCCTCGCGCTGCTCCTGATCGGGGTCGTCGGGCTCTCGATCGGGGCGTGGTACGACCTGCGGGCGAAGGGCACGACGCTCTCGTGGCTCCCGTTCGCGATCGGGATCCCGCTCCTGCCTGTGTTCGGCTGGTACGGGGCGGCTGGCTCCCTGCCAGGCGTGTTCCTCGTCCTCGTGCCCGCGGCGGCGAACGCCGGCACGGCCCTGGCCATCGCCAACGCGGTGGTCGACATGGAGCGGGACGAGGCCGCGGGGATCGACTCGATCGCGCTCTCACTCGGCGCTCGACGCTCCGGCTGGCTGATCGTCGGGCTGCAGGGCGTCGTGGCCGCCCTCGCCCTGGGCACGGCGGCCGTCGTCGGCGCCCCTGCTGGCTGGGCCGCGGCCGTCCTGATCACCGCCTGCGTGCCGCTCGCTGGAGGCGCGCTCGGGCTCGTGGCGATCTACCAAGGCAGGGGACCGGGCTGGCGGGAGCTCGCCTGGGAGATCCAGGCCGTCGGCGTCGGCCTGCTCGCGGTCGCCTGGCTGGGCGCGCTGAGCGCCGCGGGCGGGATGGCGCCCGCCTGACCTCGTCGCGCTGGTGCCTGCTAGCGGTCGGTGTCGCCGCTGCGGATGACCGCGATGGCGTTCTCGAGCCGGAGCTTGGCGATCGTCAGGTACTTGGCGAGGTTCGCCCGGTCGGTCGGCCCGATCGCGTCGAGGACGTCCTGGCTCCGGATGACGCCCAGCAGCTCCTCGACCGCGTCGTTCAGCTGCTGCTTGGCGGAGACGAGGCTGTCGTCGGCGATGGGGATCGCGACGCGGGCTCGCTCGTCCCAGCCCTCAGCCGCCTCGGTCTTGTCAGGCGCCTCGGATTCGATCGCCACGTCCGTGTCGTCGTCAGCGGCCACCGCCTCCCGCCGCGGCCGTCCGTCGATCTTCTCGCGCAGCTTGACCAGCGACAGCTCGTTGCGGGCCACCTGGTCCGCGAGCCGGCGGCGCTTCTTCGGGTCGCTGACCTTCATCAGCTCGTACGCGTGGGACAGCGTGTCCTTGCGCAAAGACACGAGCGCGCGCACTTCGGGCGGGGCGTCGGCCAGGCGCAGGCGGTTCTCGAGATAGCCCTTGTCCTTGCCCAGCTTGTCGGCAAGCCGGCGGATGCTGTACCCGTGCTCGCGGATCATGCGGTCGTACATCGCCGCCTCGTCGAGCGGCGAGATGTCTTCGCGCTGGAGGTTCTCGATGATCGAGATCTCGAGCGCGGTGTCGTCGTCGATGTCCTCGATGAGCGCGGGGATCGTCGCCTGCTCCGCGATTCGCGACGCGCGCCATCGACGCTCGCCGGCGATGAGCTGGTAGCGCCCGTCGTCGCGCGGTCGGACAAGGATCGGCTGGAGCACGCCGTGCTCGCGGATGGACGCGGCGAGCTCTTCGAGGGTCACCTCGTCGAAGGCGAGCCGCGGCTGCTGGGGGTTGGAGTCGATGCGATCGACCGGAACGTGGCGCACGCCGGTGGAGCGGTGCGTGGTCTCCGACGAGAGGAGGCTGACGATGGCGGGCGGGAGCTCGCGCTCCTCGGACAGGCGCCGCGCTGCGGCGGCGCGGAAGTCAGTCCTGGCCAAGATCGATGACCTCCCGGGCAAACTCGCGGTAGGTTCGGGCGGCCTCGGAGGTCCCCGCATAGGACGTGATCGGCCGCCCGACGAGCGGCGCCTCCCCCAGCTTCACGGTGTTGCGAATGATCGAGGAGAAGACGTGCTGGTCGCCGACCACGCGCAGCTCGTCCAGCATGTCGCGCGCGAGGTTGGTGCG
>DATDJA010000087.1:0-6461 GCA_036520795.1 Candidatus Limnocylindrales bacterium | reverse complement strand
CGAACGCGCGGTACTCCGCGTCGCCCTTGAGGGCGAGGTACTTGGTGATCGCGGCCGTGAGCGACGTCTTGCCGTGGTCGATGTGGCCGATCGTGCCGACGTTCACGTGCGGCTTGTTGCGCTCGAACTTCTTCTTGGCCATGTCCTGCGTGGACTCCCTGCTCCGCGCTCGCTCTGGGGCGAGCCGACCCTTGTGTTAGACCTTCGACTTGGCGACGAGCTCGGACGCGAGGCTCGCGGGAACCTCGGCGTAATGGCTGAGCTCCATGGAATAGCTGGCCCGGCCCTGGGTCATCGACCGCAGGTCCGTGGCGTAGCCGAACATCTCGGCGAGGGGCACCGCCGCGCGGATCACCTGGGTGGAGCCGCGGGGGTCCATGCCCTCGATCTGGCCGCGCCGGCTGTTGATGTCGCCGATGACGTCGCCCATGAACTCCTCGGGCATGGTCACCTCGACCTGCATCATCGGCTCGAGCACGACCGGGTTCGCCTTGGCGACCGCGTCCTTGATCGCCATCGAACCGGCGATCTTGAACGCCATCTCCGATGAGTCGACATCGTGGTACGAGCCATCGATGAGCGTCACCTTGACGTCGACCATCGGCACGTTCGCGTAGATGCCCGAGGCGAGCGTCTCGCGGATGCCCATGTCGATCGGCTTGATGTACTCGCGCGGGATGGTGCCGCCAACGATCTTGTCGATGAACTCGTAGCCCGCGCCCTTCTCGTTCGGCTCGGCCTTGATGACGGCGTGGCCGTACTGGCCCTTGCCGCCGGTCTGGCGGACGAACCGGCCGTTGCCCTGGGCCTCGCGCCGGATGGTCTCGCGGTAGGCGACCTGGGGCTTGCCGACATTGGCCGCGACCTTGAACTCGCGGACCATGCGGTCGACGAGGACGTCGAGGTGCAGCTCGCCCATGCCGGCGATCAGCGTCTGGCCCGACTCCTCGTCGGTCTTGACCCGGAACGTCGGGTCCTCCTCGGCGAGGCGCTGGAGGGCGATGCCCAGCTTGTCCTGGTCGGCCTTCGTGCGCGGCTCGATGGCGACCTCGATGACCGGCTCCGGGAAGGTCATCGACTCGAGGATCACCGGGTGGTCCGGGTCCGAGAGCGTGTCGCCCGTGAACGTGTCCTTGAGGCCGACGGCCGCGGCGATGTCGCCCGCGTAGACCTCGTCGATCTCCTCGCGGTGGTTGGCGTGCATCTGGAGGATGCGGCCGATCCGCTCCTTCTTGCCCTTGGTGGCGTTGAGGATGTACGAGCCCGACTTGAGCGTGCCCGAGTAGACCCGGAAGAACGCGAGCTTGCCGACGAACGGGTCGGCCGCGATCTTGAACGCCAGGGCGCTGAAGGGCTCCGTGTCGTCCGGGGTCTTGAGGATCTCCACGTCGGTGCCGGGCCGCAGGCCGATGACCGGGGGCACGTCCAGGGGCGAGGGCAGGTAGTCCACGACCGCGTCGAGCATCGGCTGGACGCCCTTGTTCTTGAGCGCCGAGCCGCACAGGATCGGGACCCACTTGTACTGGAGGGTCGCGAGCCGGATGCCGTGCTTGATCTCGGCCTCGCTGATCTCCTCGCCCTCGAGGAACTTGTGGGCGAGGTCGTCGTCGACGTCCGAGATGGCCTCGAGCAGGTGCTCGCGCCACTTCGCGGCCTCCGCGACCATGTCGGCCGGGATGTCGATCTCGTCGAAGGTGTCGCCGAGGTCGTCGCGCCAGATCAGGGCCTTCATGCGGACGAGATCCACGAGACCCTTGAACGTGTCCTCGATGCCGACCGGGATCTGGATCGGCACGGGCTTGACGCCCAGGCGCTCGGTGATCATGTCGACGTCGCGCCAGAAGTTGGCGCCGGTGCGATCGAGCTTGTTGATGAAGCAGATGCGGGGGACCTGGTAGCGGTCCGCCTGGCGCCACACCGTCTCGGACTGCGGCTCGACGCCCGCCACGCCGTCGAAGACCACGACCGCGCCGTCGAGCACCCGGAGGCTCCGCTCGACCTCCATTGTGAAGTCCACGTGCCCGGGCGTATCGATAATGTTGATACGGTGATCGTTCCACGCGCAGGTCGTCGCCGCGGCGGTGATCGTGATGCCGCGCTCCTGCTCCTGGGGCATCCAGTCCATGGTGGCCGCGCCCTCATGGACCTCGCCGATCTTGTAGATCTTCTTCGTGTAGAAGAGGATCCGCTCGGTCACGGTCGTCTTGCCCGCGTCGATATGCGCAATGATTCCGATGTTCCGCGTTCGTGCGAGCGGAACGGCGCGTGCCACGGTGGGTCTAGCTCCTCTGGGTCCGGACTACCACTTGAAATGGCTGAAGGCCTTGTTGGCCTCGGCCATCTTGTGGGTGTCCTCTCGACGCTTCACCGCCGCGCCGAGGCCGTTCATGGCATCGACGAACTCTGCGGCGAGCTTCTCGCTCATGCTCTTGCCGTTGCGCTTGCGGGCCGCCTGGACGAGCCAGCGCACGCCGAGCGACATCCGGCGTTCGCCCCGGATCTCGACCGGGACCTGGTAGGTCGCGCCACCGACGCGCCGAGGCTTCACCTCGATGATCGGGGTCGCGTTGCGGAGGGCCGCCTCGAGCACCTCGAGCCCCGGGCGCTTGGCCTGGAACTCGGCGCGGGCGAGCGCCTGGCGCAGGATGCGATCGGACAGCGTCCGCTTGCCGTCGTGCATCAGCTTCGCGCGGAAGCGGTCGGTGACGCGGACGGACTCGGGCTGGTACTTCGCCTTGCGCGGGATGGACGTTCGACGCGGCATCGCTACTTCTTCCCGATGGCCGGGGTGGCCTTGGCGCCGTACTTGGACCGACCCTGCTTGCGATCCTTCACGCCGGCCGCATCGAGCGTTCCGCGGATGATGTGGTACTTGACCGACGGGAGGTCCTTGACCCGGCCGCCGCGCACCAGGACCACCGAGTGCTCCTGGAGGTTGTGGCCGATGCCCGGGATGTAGGCCGTGACCTCCATCTGGTTCGTGAGCCGCACGCGCGCGATCTTCCGAAGCGCCGAGTTCGGCTTCTTCGGGGTCATCGTCCTGACCTGCAGGCAGACGCCGCGCTTCTGGGGGGCACCCGGAATCGGCACCTGGCGCTGTCGCAGGCTGTTCCAGTTCTTGCGCAGCGCGGGAGCCTTGACCTTCTCGATCTTCGGCTTTCGCCCGTGGCGCACGAGCTGGCTGATGGTCGGCACGGAGACGCGGCTCCCTTCATGGTTCTGAACGTCTGGTGGTGGTCTGGCCGGCGGTCCGCCCCGTTGGCCGGGTGGCCCGACCGGGGACCGCTGGAACTCTGGAGGAGGCGGTGTCCGCGACGCCCATGGCGACCGGGGCCCCCTCGAGGCCACGAGCGCGGAGTGTAGCAATCGTGCTCGTGGAGTGTCAAACGTGCGGGCTGTCCCGCCGGGGGTCAGGGGAGGTGTGCGCGTCCGCGCGTGGCGGTCACCGGCGGCGCATCTCACTCCATACACGCCTGACTGGAGTGCTGGAGTCGGGGCAACCGCCTGTGATGGGTCATCCACTACCCCATGGAGTGCGCGTACTTGGCGAGGGTGAGCGATCCGTCGAGTACTCCGAGGAGGCGTACCTGAACGTTTGTGAACCGGCGGACACGAGGCAGATCGCATGGTCGCGCACGCGCGCCGCGCGACCGGTCCGCTCGGTGCCCGGGAACGACGAAGCCCCGGCCGTCGGCCGGGGCTTCGCACGAGTTCTGAGTGAGGGACCCGGAGGTCAGGCCTCGTCGGCGGTCGCCTTCTCGGCGGCTTCCTCGAGGAACGGGTTGAACGTCGACTCCTCTGCCGGCTCCGACTCGGTGGCCTCGGCCAGGAACGGGTTGGCCGGGATGCCCGACGCGTCGTCGTCCGCCTCGTCCTCGTCCGCGCCGGCGATCGTGGCCGCCAGCGCAAGGCCGGCGGTCTCGTCGTCGGGGCCGCGGGTCCCGTCCTCGAGGAACGGGTTGTACTCGGCCTCGCCGAGACCCTCGATGGCCTCGCCGGCGAGCGCCTCGAGGGCGGCCCGCCGCTGGCGCTCCTTGAGCGCGGCGATGTTCTGCGGCGCGCCCGACCCGGCCGGGATGAGCTTGCCGATGATGACGTTTTCCTTGAGGCCAATCAGGTGGTCCTTGGCGCCGTTGATGGCGGCCTCGGTGAGCACCCGGGTCGTCTCCTGGAAGGAGGCGGCCGCCAGGAACGACGACGTGTTGAGCGATGCCTTGGTCACGCCGAGGAGCACCGTCTGGGCCGTCGCCGGCTCCCCGCCTTCGGCAAGGACGCGGTCGTTGCCCTCCTCGAAGTCGAGGCGGTCGATGAGCTCGGTCGGCAGCTGCTCGCAATCGCCCGGCTGATCGATCCGGACCTTCTTGAGCATCTGGCGGACGATGATCTCGATGTGCTTGTCGTTGATCGTGACGCCCTGGCTGCGGTAGACCCGCTGGACCTCCTTGACCAGGTAGCGCTGGACGGCGTCCTTGCCCCGCGTGTCGAGGTACTCCTGCGGGTTGATCGGGCCGTCCGTGATCGCGTCGCCGGCGCGGATCTCCTGGCCGTCCTCGACCAGGAGCTTCGCGCTGTGCGGGATCGAGTACTCGCGCTCCACGATGTCCTCGCCGCGGACGACGATGCCGTCGCTGGTCTTGGCGAGGAAGCCCGCGACCGGCGCCAGCGTGTCGCCCGTCGCGGCACGAGCCAGCACCTGGTTGAGCGCGACGAGGTCGCCCGGGGCGGCCCGCAGCTCGGCACCGGCCGTGAGCTCGAGCGGCGTGTCGAACGCCTCGCGGCTGATGACCTTGACCTTGCGGCCGGTGTCGCCCGCGATGACCTCGACGACGCCGTCGATGTGGCTGATCTCGGCCTTGCCCTTGGGGATCCGGGCCTCGAACAGCTCCTCGACCCGCGGCAGGCCCTGCGTGATGTCCTGGCCGGCGACGCCGCCGGTGTGGAACGTCCGCATGGTCAGCTGCGTGCCGGGCTCGCCGATCGACTGGGCGGCGATGATGCCCACCGCCTCGCCGATGCCGATCATCTCGCCGGTGGCGAGGTTGCGGCCGTAGCAGATGCGGCACACGCCATAGCGCGACTCGCACGCGAGCGGTGACCGGACCAGCACCTCGTCGATGCCGGCCGCGTCGATCGTCCGCGCGAGCTCCTCGCTGATCATGTCGCCTCGGGCGACCACGATCGGCGCCGTCTCGCCCTTCTTGACCTTGAGCTTGGGGTCGATGAGGTCCGCCGCGGCCAGCCGGCCGACGAGCCGGCGCTGGAACGCGTCGGGCTCCTCCGCGGATTCGGCGCGGATGATCCAGCTGCCCTCTTCGGTCCCGCAGTCGTCCTGGCGGGTGATGACGTCCTGCGCGACGTCCACGAGGCGCCGGGTGAGGTACCCGGAGTCCGCGGTGCGGAGCGCGGTGTCGGCGAGGCCCTTGCGGGCGCCGTGGGTGCTGATGAAGTACTCGAGGACCGTCATGCCCTCGCGGAAGTTGCTGCGGACCGGGACGTCGATGATCCGGCCGGACGGGTCGGCCATCAGGCCGCGCATGGCGCCCAGCTGGCCGATGTTGCCCTTGTTTCCGCGCGCGCCGGAGTCGGTCATCATCCGGACCGGGTTGTCGTCGCCCAGCGACTCCATCATCCGGTCGGAGACGTCCTTGGTGACGCGCTGCCAGAGCTCGACAACCTGCTCGTAGCGCTCGTCCTCGGTGATGAGGCCGCGCTGGAACTGCTTGTCGATCGAGGCGACGGCCTCGTCGGCTTCGATGAGCTTCTCGCGCTTGGCCTTGGGCACGACGATGTCCCACAGGCCGATCGTGAGCCCGCCGCGGGTGGCGAACTTGAAGCCGACGTCCTTGATGCCGTCGACGAGGTGCGCCGTCTCAGCGGGGCCGAGCAGCCGGTAGCAGGTGTCGACGAGGCGCTTGAGGTCGGCACGCCGCATGGCGTCGTTGGCGAAGCGCATCTGGTCGGGCAGGACCCGGTTGAAGATCACCCGGCCGACGGTCGTGCGCACGACGCGTTCGGTGAGCGCCTCGGTCTCGGCGTCCCAGCCGAGGACCGCCACGTCCACGGGCTCGTGGAGCAGCAGCTTGGCGCTGCGGTGCTTGACGGGCGACACGTCGCCCTCTTCGCGCTCGCTGGAGATCCGGCTCGCGTGGTCGATTCCCCGGGCGCCGAGCTCGTAGGCGATGATCGCCTCGTCCTCGCTCGCGAAGGCGCGCGGCTTGTGGCCGCGCACCGTCGGGCCGTCCATCGTGAGGTAGAAGCAGCCGAGGACCATGTCCTGGGTCGGCGCGACCACCGGCGAGCCGTCCGCCGGCGACAGCAGGTTCGCCGTCGAGAGCATCATGGCACGCGCCTCTTCCTGCGCGGCTGTGGACAGCGGGACATGGACGGCCATCTGGTCGCCGTCGAAGTCCGCGTTGAACGCCGTGCACACGAGCGGGTGGATCTGGATCGCCGAGCCTTCG
>DATDJA010000086.1:0-4643 GCA_036520795.1 Candidatus Limnocylindrales bacterium | reverse complement strand
AGCTTGAGCTCGGGGCCGACGACGATCACCGAACGGCCGGAGTAGTCGACGCGCTTGCCGAGCAGGTTCTGGCGGAACCGGCCCTGCTTGCCCTTGAGCATGTCCGAGAGGCTCTTGAGGCGGTGGTTGCCGGTGCCCGCGATCGCCCGGCCGCGGCGGCCGTTGTCGATCAGGGCGTCGCACGCCTCCTGGAGCATCCGCTTCTCGTTGCGGATGATGATCTCGGGCGCGCCGAGCTCCAGCAGCCGCTTGAGGCGGTTGTTGCGGTTGATCACGCGCCGGTACAGGTCGTTGAGGTCCGACGTCGCGAACCGGCCGCCGTCGAGCTGGACCATCGGGCGCAGGTCGGGCGGGATGACCGGCAGGACCGAGAGGATCATCCACTCCGGGCGGTTGCCGGAGCGGCGGAACGCCTCGATCAGGCGCAGGCGCTTGATCGCCTTCTTGCGCCGCTGGCCGGAGCTGGTCCGGACCTCGGCGTGCAGCTGGCGGGACAGCTCCTCGAGGTCCATGCGCACGATGATGTCGCGCACGGCCTCCGCGCCCATGCCCGCCCAGAAGATGCGGCCGGTCTTGGCGCCCGAGCCGTACTTCTCGTCGAGCGAGCGGAGCTCGATCTCGCCGATCGTCATCAGCGGCTTGAGGGACTCGATCTCCTCGCGGGCCTTGCGCAGCTCGTCCTTCTGGCCCTGGGCGTCCGTGGCCAGCGTCTCGCGCTCGGCGCGCAGCGCCTCGTCCATGGCCGCGACCAGGTCCTGGACCTTCTGCTCCGTCTGGCGCTCCTCGTCCGCCTCGCGGGTCTGGAGCTCCTCGGTGACACGCTCGGTCTCGGCGGCGACGATCTTGCGCAGCTTCGCCGTGGCGTCCTTGCCGCCCTTGTCGCCCGCGGCGACCACGACCTCGCCCGTCGGGGCAAACGCGATGGTCTCCTCGGCCGCGCCGGTGCCGAGCGCCTTGAGGGCGGCCTCGACCGCCTGCGCCTCGCGGACCAGCTCTTCGGTGCGGGTCGTGCGCTGGGCCTCGAGCTCGCCCTTGGTGGTGGCGAGCGTCGCGCGCAGCTCGTCGCGCTGGCGGTTGACGTCCGCCTTCAGCTGCTCCTCGAGCTCGGTCAGGCGCTGGCCGCCGGTGCCGCCGCGACCCTCGGACTGCTCGTCGAGGGCCTTGAGCGCCCGCTGGCGCGCCTCCTCGTCGACGTGGGTGACGATGTACAGCGCGAAGTACAGGATGCGCTCGAGGTTGCGGGGGCTGACGTCGAGCAGGATGCCGAGCCGGCTGGGCGTGCCCTTGAAGTACCAGATGTGGCTGACGGGGCTGGCCAGCTGGATGTGGCCCATGCGCTCACGGCGGACCTTGCTGCGCGTGACCTCGACGCCGCACTTGTCGCAGATGATCCCCTTGTAGCGGATCCGCTTGTACTTCCCGCAGTAGCACTCCCAGTCGCGGGTGGGCCCGAAGATCCGCTCGTCGAACAGACCGTCCTTCTCGGGCTTCAGCGTCCGGTAGTTGATCGTCTCGGGCTTCGTGACCTCGCCCTTCGACCACTCCCGGATCTGGTCCGGGCTGGCAAGCGAGATGCGGATTGCCGAGAAGTTGTTGACCTCGAGCATCGGTCTCCTCAGCGCCGCCGCGGCTCAGGCGGCGCGAACATGCGTAGTGGCGAGCGGAACCGGGCCGGCCGGACGCCGGTCCCGCTGTTTGATTGATTGGTCAGGTCTACGACCAGCCCTCCGATTGCCGAGGAAAGCTCCTGCGTTCCCTCGGCGAGAGGATTTCGTTAGTCTTCGAACCCGGCGAGGTTGATCCCGCCGAGATCGGGGAGCAGGTAGCCGGAGGCATCGTCCTCGGCCAGCGGAATCTCCTCGTCGTTCTGGTCGAGGATCTCCGCGTTGAGCCCGAGGCTCCGCAGCTCCTTGATCAGGACCTTGAACGACTCGGGGACCCGCGGGGGCTGGATCTCCTCGCCCTTGACGATGGCTTCGTACGTCTGGACGCGCCCGAGGACGTCGTCCGACTTCACCGTGAGCAGCTCCTGGAGGATGTTGGCGGCGCCATAGGCCTCGAGGGCCCAGACCTCCATCTCGCCGAACCGCTGGCCGCCGAACTGCGCCTTGCCACCCAGCGGCTGCTGCGTGATCAGGCTGTAGGGGCCCGTGGACCGGGCGTGGATCTTGTCCTCGACGAGGTGGTGGAGCTTGAGCATGTAGATCTGGCCGACCGTGATGTTGCGATCGAACGCCTCGCCGGTGCGGCCGTCGCGCAGCTCGATCTTGCCGTCCTTGGGCAGGCCGGCGGAGTCGAGCGCCTCGGCGATCTGCTCCTCGGTGGCCCCGTCGAAGACGGGCGTCGCCGCGCGATAGCCCATGGACGAGAGCGCCCAGCCGAGATGCGTCTCGAGGATCTGACCGATGTTCATGCGGCTCGGCACGCCGAGCGGGTTGAGCAGGATGTCCACCGAGCTGCCATCGGGCAGGAAGGGCATGTCCTCCATCGGCAGGACCTTGGCGATCACGCCCTTGTTGCCGTGGCGGCCGGCCATCTTGTCGCCGACCGAGACCTTGCGCTTCTGGGCGACCGACACCCGGACCAGGCGGTTGACGCCCGGCTGGAGGTCGTCGTTCCACTCGCGGCGGAACTCGCGGATCTCGACGACCTTGCCCCGCTCGCCGTGCGGCAACCGGAGCGAGGAGTCCTTCACCTCGCGCGCCTTCTCCCCGAAGATCGCGCGCAGCAGGCGCTCCTCCGCGGTCAGCTCGGTCTCGCCCTTGGGCGTGATCTTGCCGACCAGGATGTCGCCGGGGCGGACCTCTGCGCCGATGTAGACGATCCCCTCCTCGTCGAGGTCCTTGAGGGCCTCCTCGCCGACGTTGGGGATGTCCCGGGTGATCTCCTCGGGGCCCAGCTTGGTGTCCCGCGACTCGATCTCGTGCTTCTCGATGTGGATGCTCGTGAACAGGTCGTCGCGCACGAGGCGCTCGCTGATCACGATCGCGTCCTCGTAGTTGCCGCCCTCCCAGCTCATGAACGCGACCAGGACGTTGCGGCCCAGCGCGAGCTCGCCGCCGTCGGTCGAGGACGAGTCTGCGATGGCGTCGCCGCTGTCGACCCGCTGTCCGACCGTCACGATCGGGCGCTGGTTGATGCAGGTGCCCTGGTTGCTGCGCACGAACTTGAGCAGCCGGTACTCGTCGAGCTCGCCCGAGTCGGCCTCGACCTGGACGCGCTCGGCGGTCACGCTGGTCACGACGCCCGCGCGGCGGGCGATCACGACCTGGCCGGAGTCGCGCGCGGCGCGGGCCTCCATGCCGGTGCCGACGATCGGCGCCTCGGGCTCGAGGAGCGGCACCGCCTGGCGCTGCATGTTCGAGCCCATGAGGGCACGGTTGGCGTCGTCGTGCTCGAGGAACGGGATCAGCGCCGTCGCGACCGAGACGACCTGCTTGGGGCTGACGTCCATGTACTCGATCTGGTCCGGCCGCGCCTCGGGGAAGGTGTCCCGGTAGCGGGACGGGACGCGCTCGCCGATGAAGTGGTTCTCGGCGTCGAGCGGCGCGTTGGCCTGCGCGACGTGGTGCTCCTCTTCCTCGTCGGCCGGGAGATAGTCGATCTCGTCGGTGACGACGGGGCGGATCGGGAACGCGAGCGCCTTCTGGCGGGCGAGCTCCTTGTGCGCTGCGTCGTTGAACGCCTCGCCCTTCTTGAGGATCACCTTGCCGTCCTTGCCGATCAGGTCGGCGCCGGCGGCAAAGGTCGACAGCTGCGCGTCGTCGTGGGCGACGGTCCGCTTGACCCGGCGGTAGGGCGTCTCGATGAAGCCGTAGGCGTTGATCCGGCCGTAGGTCGCGAGCGAGCCGATCAGGCCGATGTTCGGGCCCTCGGGAGTCTCGATCGGGCAGATCCGGCCGTAGTGGCTGTGGTGCACGTCGCGGACGTCGAAGCCGGCGCGCTCGCGCGACAGGCCGCCCGGGCCGAGGGCGGACAGGCGCCGCTTGGACGTCAGCTCCGCGAGCGGGTTCGTCTGGTCCATGAACTGGCTGAGCTGGCTGCCGCCGAAGAACTCCTTCATCGCCGCCACGACCGGGCGGATGTTGATGAGGGCGTTGGGCGTGGCCTTGTCGATCTCCTGGATCGTCATCCGCTCGCGGACGACGCGCTCCATGCGCAGGAGGCCGATCCGGAACGCGTTCTGGATGAGCTCGCCGTTGGCGCGGATGCGGCGGTTGCCCAGGTGGTCGATGTCGTCCTTGGGGTGGAGACCCCGGTTGCACTCGATCAGGTGACCGACGATCGCCGCGATGTCCTCGCGGGTGATCGTCCGTCCCTCGCGCGGCAGCTCGATGCCCATGCGGGCGGCGACGGCGTCGAGCTTCTTGTTGAACTTGTAGCGGCCGACCCGGCCGAGGTCGTAGCGCCGGAAGTTGAAGAACAGGCTCTCGACCAGCTGCCGGGCGTTGTCACCGGTGGGCGGATCGCCCGGGCGCAGCTTCTTGTAGACCTCGATCAGCGCCTCGTTGGGCGTCTTGGTGAGGTCCTTGTCGAGCGTGTTGGCGACGAACGGATGCTCCGGGTCGGAGTCGACGGCACCGAACAGGCCCGCGATCTCGTCGTTGGTCTCGTAGCCGACCGCGCGGAGCAGGGTCGTCGCG
>DATDJA010000085.1:0-2155 GCA_036520795.1 Candidatus Limnocylindrales bacterium | reverse complement strand
TCAGGGAGCTGCGGCCGGCGGCCGACGACCAGCGCCGTCAGGAGCTCGAGCAGCTGGCCCGGGTCGATCGGGCACCCGCGCAGCTCGGCGTCGACGGCGACGTAGTCCGAGATCGGCGTGGCGGTGGCGAGCGACTCCACGTACTCGGGGTGCGGGTAGACCGCGGCCCGGTACGCGTCGTGGTCGGCCCAGTTGCGGAGGGCCTGGATGCCGCCAGCGGTGGCGCAGGCGCCGATGGTGACCAGCAACGGCGTCTCGCGCCGGATGCGGACGATCTCCTCCGCCTGTTCGGGCGTGCTGACCGAGCCTTCGACGAGGACGATGTCGTAAGGCCCCGACGAGCGGTGGTCCGATGCCTCGGCGAACTCGACGAGGTCGAACCGCCCGAGGACGTCGAGGAGATGGTCCTCGAGGTCGAGCAGCGTCAGCTGGCACCCGTCGCAGGACGCCATCTTCATGATCCCCAGCCGTGGACGCGGCGCGAGGGCGGATCGAACGGCGCCACTCATCACAGGCCCTCCCGTCCGAACGCCGGCCCGAGCTCGGCAAGCGAGAAGACCGGTCCGTCCCGGCACACGAACGCCTTCCCGAGCTGGCAGTGGCCGCATAGGCCCACGCCGCACTCCATGTGCCGCTCGAGCGTCACGTGGATGCGGTCGTCGGTCATGCCCCGCTCACGCAGGACGTCGACCGTCGCCTCCATCATTCGCTCGGGACCGCAGATGAACGCCGTCGCGCCCGCACCGTCCCAGGTCGCGCGGTCGAACAGCTCGGTGACGACACCAACGCGTCCCAGCCACTCCGGGCCGGCCCGATCGACGGTCTGCCCGACGTCGACGTCGGGGCGCCCCTCGAGGCGCGAGAGCTCGTCCACGAACAGCCGGTCGCCCGGGGTCCGGGCGCCGTACATGAGCCGGACGGCCCCGAACCGATCGCGCTCGGCGACGACCGCGTCGACCAGCGGGCGCAAGGGCGCCATGCCGATGCCGCCGGTCACGATGACGACGTCACGGCCGTAGGCAGCCTCGACCGGCCAGCCGCGGCCGAGGGGGCCGCGGACGCCGAGCGAGTCGCCCCTGCGGAGCGCGCACAGCGCGCGCGTCGCGGCCCCCGCTGCGCGGATCGTCAGCTCGAGGCCGTCGGGCGTGAAGCGCGACACGGAGATCGGCGCCGCCGAGAACGCCGGCAGGGCCGCCATCACGAACTGGCCCGGGCGGCCGGCACGCAGCGCCGGATCGTCGACCTCGAGTCGGAGCGTGACGACGTCGTGCGTCTCGCGCTGACGCTCCACGACGAAGGCCCGCGCGTAGGTCGGTTCCAGGCCGTCGAGGACGGGCAGGGTCCGAGGGGCCGTCCGAGGGGCCGGCGACGGCTCGACGGCGACGACCGGCGGCGGCGCGACCGCCAGGAGCTCGTCACGGACGTCGATCCCGACCGGGCACCACGTGATGCAGCGCCCGCAGCCGACGCAGCCGGACATGCCGAACTGGTCCCACCAGGTGCCGAACTTGTGCGTCAGCCACTGGCGATAGCGGTCCTGGGTGCGTGGCCGGAAGTTGCCGCCGGCCACCTTGGCGAACCCCAGGTTGAAGCAGCTGTCCCAGGTTCGCTCCGCGATCGACTCGACCCCGTCGAGATCCGATACCTGCGTGACGCTGGTGCAGAAGCAGGTCGGGCAGACGAGCGTGCAGTTGGCGCAGGCGAGGCAGCGCTCGGCGATCTCCGCCCAGCGCGGGCTCTCCGCGGCGTCGATGAGCCGGGCCGGCAGCCCGGCGGTCGGGACCGGATCGCCGATCTGGGCGCGAGCGGCGGCGACGCCGGCGCGGGCGAGGGCCAGTTGCGCCTCGTTCGCCGCGGGCAGCGCCAGCGCATCGAGCAGGTGCTCCCCCGCCGTCGAGCCGGATCGGACGACGAACCCGTCGTCGAGCTCCGTCAGGGCGACGTCGAACCCGCTGGTGACCTCGGGCCCGGTCCCCATCGAGGTGCAGAAGCAGGTGCTCGCGGGCGTCACGCACTCGACGGCGATGACGAGCGCCGCGGCGCGTCGCGCCACGTAGTCGCGATCGACGGCCGGACCGAGCGCCAGGACGGCGTCCTGCGTCAGCAAGGCGGCGATCTCGCAGCCGCGGACGCCGAGGAACGCGACTCGCGGGGC
>DATDJA010000084.1:0-2493 GCA_036520795.1 Candidatus Limnocylindrales bacterium | reverse complement strand
AGCCCCGAAGCCCCCACATCCACGGCGACCACCCGCAGCCGCCCCTCGACCTCGTCGAGGCGCACGTCGTTGACCCGGATGACCTTGCGGCCCTCGATGTCCACGATCTGCTTGTCCAGCAGGTCGGCCCGCAGCAGGATCTCGTCGGGGCGCTGGCTGAATTTGCTGATGTCGATGGTCTTGACGCGCAGGCGCGCGCCCCCGTCGTCGAGCGCCTCGACGCTGGTCCAGGGCAGGAAGATCTGGCGCCGGTCGGTGCGAGCGACGAGGCCGGTGACGGGCGGATAGCGGTCGCCGATGGCGACGATGAGGTCGGCGATCGTGCCGAGCGGCTCGCCTGTCGGGTCGCGCACCGGCAGGCCGATGCACTGGCTCAGGAAGCGCATGGTGGCCACCTTCGGGGCGGGTCCGTCCGCCCTCGGTGACCGGGCGCGGCGCACGGCGCCGGCCCACAGCCGTCAGGGGGCGGGGCGGACCAGGATGGTGCCGGCTGGGGCGCCGGCGGGACTAGGTCCGTTCTCCACGGGGGAGCATTCCTCGATTGCGGCGTTGGACGCCCCGATCCGCACGCGGATCGCGGGGCCGGGTGAGCGTAGACCCCGTTGGGAGGGACGGTCAAACGGTCCGAGCGGCGGGTCGGACGCGTACCATCGGGTCATGCGGACCCTGCGCGTCGCGCTCGTCCAGGTCGAGGCTCGCGACGACGTCGACGACAACATCGCCCGGGCAGCGGCGCTCGCCGACCAGGCGGCGGTCGACGCCGACCTGGTCGTGCTCCCCGAGTACGTCCAGTACCGCGGGTCCCCGGACGGCTATCGGGCCTCCGCGCGGCCGGTCCCGGGGCCGACGACGGCCCCGTTCGAGGCGATCGCACGCGAGCACGGGTGCTGGATCCTCGCCGGGAGCCACGCCGAGGCGTCGTCCGACCCGGCCCGTCCGTACAACACGAGCGTCCTCATCGACCGCGGCGGCCACGTTGCCGCGACCTACCGCAAGCTGCACCTGTTCGACGTGGCCGTCGACGACGGGCCCGCGGACACCGAGTCCGCCCGCGTCACGCCGGGCGAGCAGGCAGTGGTCGCGGACGTCGACGGGTTCGGGCTCGGGCTCTCGATCTGCTACGACCTGCGGTTCCCGGAGCTCTACCGCGCGCTGGCGCTGGCCGGCGCGTCCGCGCTGGCGGTGCCGGCGGTGTTCACCGAGCGCACCG
Organism: Candidatus Limnocylindrales bacterium; assembly: GCA_036520795.1. GTDB lineage: Bacteria > Chloroflexota > Limnocylindria > Limnocylindrales > CSP1-4 > CAIXZV01. The sequence continues at coordinate 1,283 of DATDJA010000084.1, read as the reverse complement.
GGCGCGACCACTGGGAGGTGCTGCTGCGCGCCCGCGCGATCGAGAACGGGGCGTGGGTGATCGCCGCGGCCGGCTGCGGAGCCGGCGGGCCGGGCGCCATCCCCGCCTGGGGCCACTCGATGGTCGTGGACCCCTGGGGGCGGATCGTCGCGCAGGCGGCGATGGAGGAGGGGATCGTGCGGGCGACGCTTGACCTGAATGGGGCCGAGGCGGCGCGCCGCCAGATCCCGGCCCTCGCGAACCGGCGCCCGGACGCGCTCCCGCCGGTCCGCGACGTGCTCACCGTGCAGCGTGGCCGACCGGTGCCGGCAGAGCGCTGAATCGGCGACGGGGCCGGGCCGAGCGGCCGCGGCCCCGTCGGTCAGGGACGAGGAGCATCCCTGGCAGGGTGCGTCAGTTGGTGACGAACCAGTCGGCGACGTTCCAGGTCGGCCCGGCCTGGGTCGGGTTGGCATAGAAGTTGCCGAGTCGCGGCGCGTGCAGGTCCACCTGCTTGCGGTAGTAGAGCGGGACCTCGACGGTCTTCTCGACGTACAGCCGCTGCAGGTCGGCCATGGCCGCCTTGATCGTGTCGAAGTCGACGCTGTTCTTGACCCGGTCCATGGCATCGTCGACGCCCGGGTCGTTCACGCTCGCGTTGTTCACCCCGATGGGGTTGAACTGGCTGCTGTGGTAGCTGAAGTAGTTGCCCAGCGGATCGATCGACGAGGTCGTCGCGTGTTCCGCGAGGTCGAAGTTGCCGTGGGACAGGACGCACGCCGTGTCCGCCTTGGACTCGTTGTAGTCCGCGAAGATGAGCGTGGCGTCGACGGGATTGATCACCGCCTCGACCCCGATGTTCTTGAGCCAGGCGCTGATCAGCGCAAGCGTGTCCTGGCGGACCTGCCGCGTCGTCGTGCACAGCTCGATCTTGGCCTTGAGGCCGTTCTTCTCGACGATGCCGTCGCCGTCGGAATCGGCCCAGCCGCCGTCGGCGAGGATCTGCTTCGCCTTCTCCGGGTCGTATGCCGTCGGCGCCTGATCGACGTAGAACCATGCGTCGGGGCTGACGAAGGTGTTGGCGACTTGCGCCTGGCCACCGAGGAGGCGGTTGTTGATCTCGGTCTTGTCGATCGCGTAGGCGAGGGCCTCGCGCATCGCCGGGTCGGCCATCGGGCAGCCGTTGCCGCGGTCCGCGACCGACGGGTTCTTCGAGCACCCGCCGACGCCCTGCTCGGTGTCGACGGCACCGACGTCGGACCAGTTTGGCCGCAGGTACTCGTACGTCAGCGAGGAGATCGAGC
>DATDJA010000083.1:0-3842 GCA_036520795.1 Candidatus Limnocylindrales bacterium | reverse complement strand
TCGGCGAAGTGCGTCGTCGCCTGGACGATCGCGTTCGCCATCCGGGCCGGGTCCTCGCTCTTGAAGATGCCGGAGCCGACGAACACGCCCTCGGCGCCGAGCTGCATCACGAGCGCGGCGTCTGACGGCGTGCTGATCCCGCCGGCCACGAAGTTCACGACCGGGAGCCGGCCGTTCGACGCGACGTCCTTGACCAGCTCGTACGGCGCCTGGAGGTCCTTGGCCGCCACGAACAGCTCATCCTCGCGCATGCCCTCGAGCTTGCGGATCTCGCTGAGCACGTCGCGCAGTTGCCGGACCGCCTCGACGATGTTGCCCGTGCCGGCCTCGCCCTTCGTCCGCATCATCGCCGCCCCCTCGTTGATCCGGCGGAGCGCCTCGCCGAGGTTCCGGCAGCCACACACGAACGGGACCTTGAAGGCGTGCTTGTCGATGTGGTTGGTCTCGTCGGCGGGGGTGAGGACCTCGGATTCGTCGATGTAGTCGACGCCGAGCGCCTCGAGGACCTGCGCCTCGACGAAGTGCCCGATCCGGGCCTTCGCCATGACGGGGATCGTGACGGCCGCCATGATCCCCTCGATCATCGCGGGATCGGACATGCGCGCGACGCCGCCGGCGGCGCGGATGTCGGCCGGGACGCGCTCGAGCGCCATGACGGCGACGGCGCCGGCCTCTTCGGCGATGCTGGCCTGCTCAGGCGTGACGACGTCCATGATGACGCCGCCCTTGAGCATCTGCGCGAGGCCCTTCTTGGTTGCCCAGGTGGAGGTTTCGGTCATGGTTGTCAGGGCTCTCCGAGAGAACGCGTGAGCCGGCGGCCGGTCGGCTGGCCCCGGGGTCGTCGCCCGTTCGAGCCGGTTCGCTCCGCCGTCACCGGCGGATTATCGCACGGGAGCACGGGAATCCCGAAGTCGGGTCCCGAACCGGGCTAGCGGACGAGGGTTCGGACGACCCCCGACATCAGCGTGGTCGCGCGCCGCGCGGACGTGGGCGAGAGGCGGCTGAGCGCCTCGACGAGACCGAGCACGTCGTCGTCGGGCAGGCCGTCGAGCAGCTTGATCAGGCGCATGATCGAGTCGTCCGGGACCTCGCCCAGCAGCCGCAGGGCCCGCTCCAGTTCGGTCGGCTCGAGGCGGCTGACGAGGCCGACCGCCCGGTCGAACAAACGGACGAAGACGAGGAACGTGGTCAGCCAGTCACGCAGGCGGACGAGGTCGGCGTCGCCGGGATGCCGCTGGAGTGCGACGTTGGTGTCGGTGAGCGTCGACTCGAGAACGACGATGATCGGGTCGCCCTCGCGGACCTTGCGCTCCGCCACGACGCGACCGAACCAGCGCCAGTGGTCGCCGATCGCCATGTAGGCCGTGCCGGCGGGACCTCGCCTGCCCACCCGCCGCGGCTCTGCGACCCGCTCCACGAGCCCCCACGACTCCGCTTCGGCGAGCGCGAGGCTGGCCGCGCGATGGCTCAGCCCGAGCGCCTCGCGGACCTCGCGCTCCGTGAGCGGCTCCTGGCGAGCCATGAGGTACGCGTGGACGCGGGCGATCGCCGGCGCGACGCCCCAGGCCGCCCCCATCTCGCCCCACGCGTTGGCCAGCCGGATCCGGATCTCCTCGGCGATCGGGGAGCCGGACCGCGGGGTCGCGTCGAGGGCGCGGGCGGCGTCGGTCACCCCCCGATCCTACTCCGATCGCGAAACCTGCGCCCGGTCGTTAGCCGATTTTTGAGGGCCAGGCCCTGGGCGTCAGAGGGTCAGCTTGCCGACGCAGGTCTGGCCGCTGGCCAGGTTGCGGGCCCGGGCGACGATGTAGTCGGGTCCGGCCATGTTCGCGATCCTGCGCTCGACGCTGAACGAGCCCGACGGCGCGTGGGTCGTGTAGCGCGCGCGGTGGCGGAGCACGTCGTTGTCGAGGATCTTCACCCGCCACACCTGGCCGGCGTGGTTCGAGTCGACCTCGAACTCGACCTCGATCTGCCCGTTGTCCTTGCCCGCCTTGAGCTTCCAGTCGGCAGAGCCGGAGCAGTTGCCCCGCATGACGACGTCCGACGACTTTGCGGCGACGGGCGACGCGCCAATGGCCATGGCGGTGACCACGAGGGCGGCGGCAGTGACGAGCCGAAGGTTGAGCATCGTGTCCTCCAAGGGGGCATGTCAGGTCGGGTGGGCGAGTGCGACGCCTCACTCCTCTTCGAGGCACCAACCCCGCAGAAGGTTTCATGGGCGGGGGCGACGCTCCTACCCACGTTGTTCGTCACGCGGACCGCTATGGTTCCCCGATGCACGACCAAGGACCCGGCCGCCTGTCACGTCGCGCCCTCGACCCGGCGTTCGAGCTCGCCGCCGCGCAGGTCGCCGCCGGCACGGTCCCGTTCGTGATCCTCGGCGTCGCCGACCGTGTCGGGACGATCCGCCTCGAGTCGTTCGGGATGACGGTCGGGCCGCGGATTGGCATTGACGCCCTGTGCCTGCTCGCCTCGATCACGAAGCCCATCGTCGCGACAGCTGTCATGCACGAGGTCGAGGCGGGCCGCCTTGACCTCGATCAGCCGCTGGTCGGGCTGCTGCCGGAGCTCGCGACGGCGGGCGCCGGATCCTTCACGGCCTGGCACGTGCTCACGCACACGAGCGGCATCGGCGACGTCTACGTCGAAGGGCTGCTGCTCGAAGGCGGCGACCGGGCAGAGCTCCTCCGGCGCGCCATCGCGTTGCCGCAGCGCAGCGTCCCGGGATCGGCGTTCGACTATGCCACGGCCCCCTTCGACATCCTCGCGGAGGGCATCGCCCGGCGGGTCGGCCGCCCGTTCGAGGCCGTGCTCCGGGAGGACGTGCTCGACCCGCTCGGGATGACCGAGACCGTGTTCGCGCCCGGGCCCGACGCCGCGCCGCGCATGGCGCCCGTGGCGGTCGATCTGCCCGCCCTGGCGGGGATCCCTGGGTCCGCGCTGATCGCCGGCTTCACGGGCCTGCGGCTGGCCGGCGGTGGCCTTTGGAGCACGGCGGGCGACGTGCTCAGGTTCGGGCGCGCGATGCTCCGTGGCGGCGAGCTGGATGGCCGGCGGGTGCTGTCGCCCGCATTCGTCGACCTGATGACGCGCGAGGTGACGGTCGGCGGGCTCGGCGCGGCGGACGACGTCCAGCGGGCCGAGCACTACGCCATCGGCTGGGGGAAGCCCGGGGTCTCGAGCCCGGCATCGGCATCGTCGTTCGGGCACGGCGGCGGAAGCGGGACGCGCCTGTGGGTCGACCCGGCCCACGATCTCGTGTTCCTGTACCTGACCGGATCCTGGGCGATGAGCCACGAGCCGATCAACGCCGTGCAGCACGCTGTCTACGCCGCCCTCCCGTAGGATCGGGCCATGACCGAGACCATCCATCCCGCCGCCGCGCGCGGGTTCGGCTCCTCGGCCGAGATTTACGAGCGGGCTCGCCCGGGCTATCCGCCGGACGCCGTCGCGGAGATCGTCCAGCTACTCGACCTCCGGCCGGGGCGGACGCTGCTGGAGCTCGGAGCGGGGACCGGCAAGCTGACGCGCCTCCTGGCGCCGACCGGGGCGTACATCGTCGCCGTCGAGCCGGTCGCGAGCATGCGTGCGACGCTGTCGACGGTCATCGACGGCGACGACGGGGTCGAGATCGTCGATGGAACCGCCGAGGCCGTTCCGCTGCCTGCGGGGTCGGTCGACGCGGTGGTCGTCGCCCAGGCGTTCCACTGGTTCGATGCGATCCGCGCGCTGTCCGAGGTCCACCGGGTGCTGCGGTCCGGCGGGCGGCTCCTGCTGGCGATCAACCAACGGGACGAGTCGGTGCCGTGGGTCCGCGCGCTCGGCGACCTGATCCGGAC